>JACMJI010000038.1 GCA_014380705.1 Gorillibacterium sp.
ATGAACCTTACCTAATATTTATACTTTCTGCCCTGAAAATAAAAAACGAACATTTTCATTCATCCGTGGTGCCGCCCAAGCGGCATGGAAGTCTGATAGGGAAAAAAAGACTTCGCTAACCAGCGCAATATACGACTGGGATGCGAAGTCTAAATCGAAATGGCTCAAATCTACTGGTCTTATTTTCAATACACTCTATGTTACACATCAGTCTCCAAGGTACTCATCCAACAAAAGCAAGAATACACTGGCCGTCCACGTATATGCCGGATCGCTCAGACCTTGACCGGTGGAGGATTCATAGTTTTCATACATTGCTCCACTTTCTTTAACGGTTTGGCAGAATCGATGGGCTATCGTTCGCGCCAACTCTTGCTCCCCTCCTCGTCTTAAGCCATCTACCACCATGTAAACAACAGGAGCCCACGTGGGGCCGCGCCAATAGCTGTCTCCATCCGAATAACTTGAACTGGATCGGGACTCCGTAGCCAAGCCCGTCTGGGTCAAAAATTGACTCTCGTCCGACAGTGCCGTTACGATAGAACTCCAAATCCGTTTTGGCAGTCGGTCACCTAATACAACGGGCATCCAATTGATCAGAGAACCTGACTCCACTTGAATTTGTTTCGCTGTCTGAAGGGTAAAAAACTGTCTGTTCCCTTCGTCCCAGCTATGCTCTATAAATTTCTCCATGGTCAGGAGATAGCGGGTATTCCACAGCTTCGCCACCTCTGTACGGTTAAGCGCATGGGCAAGCCGCTCAAGCATGGCCATTTGCAGCAGCAGGTAAGCCGTGAGATCCGGACTTTCAATAGGAATGCCAGCGTCAAATACAGAGGCATTATCCCAGCAGCCGTCAAAGCCATGATTGTACTGGCAGATGCCGTCTCTATCGGAATCGCGGTAGGAAAACCACCAGTCCGTCCAACGGCTTAACTGCTCATATACCAGCAAAGCCTTGTCTGATGAAAGTTCAAACCCTTTCTCTACCAATAACATGTATGCCCAGCCATGGATGGGGGCTTTGGTAAAGCTAGCTAATGCTTCCGCATGGTTAACATAATCTGGAAGCTGACCATTCGGAAGCTGGTGATCAAACACAACCTGCATTTGATCCCAGGCCAGGTTAGGATTAGGCCGCGCTAATGCTAGGGCATTAAAACAATGATCCCATGACCAGACATTCGTCATCCAATTTTTAGACATCAGCATGGCTGGGCGTTTGATTTTTCCTTCTGGTTCCACGACAGAAGACCATAACACATACACGGCTGTTTCCACGGCCTCCCTATACTCTGCAGGAGAAGTCATGGTTTGCCGAAATGATTCACGGAAGCCTTCGAATTGGTGTTTAGCCTCCTCCAGATCGTTCACCGGATCAGCCTTCGGGTATTCCAGATCAAGCTCCATTTGACCAAAGCCCATATGCAGCAGAAACTCCTTTGGGCCACTTAGGTGAAAATATGCCTCCGGACACGTGTGTCTTTTTCCAGCCGTACCGTCCGGATTCATTGCAAGTTGAAAGGATGTGTGACCTTCCAGCATTCCCTCTAGCGTGAAAAGCCGTATGAAGGATGTGCTTGTCGGATCCACAATCCGCCAACTCATCATAGAGTCCTGTGTTGCAAAGCCCCCTTCTTCACCAGCGCCAAGGTATTCAATCCGCAGCTCAGGTCCATTGCCCCATATGACAAGTTCCCCTTTTCCTTTCCAATAAAAATGAATCGACCCCTCGTTCGTCTCCATGGTAAGTACCCACGGCTCAGCATGAACCCGATAAGTTAAGGGCTTACCTTCCTTAAATGGGATTATCTTAAATAGCTTTCTCTTAGATTTTACAAATCCGTGATACACAAAACGAATCGCTAACTCTTGTGTATGTTGATCATAAGAAAGTGCACCATATGAGCCATATCGGCTAAACGGCAGCTTACACAAATCAATCTTCATGATTTTCGTCCTCCTTTACCTTCCTTTTCTTGTTGCAAATTCTCGTATTGCTGCAATTATACCTGGGGGCCTTACCCGCAAAATGGTATATATTATTGGGATTTAATGTAGAGAGTATATATCTTTCTTCTTGGATTGATATTAAGGTTCCTATCCTCACACCTCTTAACTGTTTTTCAAGCGGGAGTGCTGCTAAAGAACCAGAAAAAAGCAGTTCAAAAGTGAAAGTGTAGCTTTCACTTTTGAACTGCTTTTATTTTTATATAAGTGGATAAGAAATGAAATACCTTCTCTAGATTATTATTCTCTGTAATCCTGTGCAATGACTTCAAGTGCTCCTGTCTCAGGGTCCATGATGAATCCGTGAACGGGAACAGCCTTAGGCAGGAGTGGGTGTCGTCGAATCAGCTTGACACTGCTGAGCACACTCTCCTCGGCACTTTTGAACCCTCGCAAAAATCTATCCATACGTATGCCTGCATTTTCAAGCGTCTCGATTGCGAGTGGATCGACACCATGCTCCGCAAACTTGCTTACCATCAATTCCGCATTCAGATTTGTCATGCCGCAGCCATGATGACCGATGACCATCACTTCGCGTGCATCCAACTCATATACGGCTACCAGGATGCTGCGCATAGCACTGCCAAACGGTTGGGTTATAATCGCACCTGCATTTTTAATAAACTTCGCATCTCCGTTTTTAAAACCCAATGCCTTCGGAAGCAACTCGACAAGCCTAGCATCCATACAGGTAAGAATGACTACCTTCTTATCCGGAAATTTATCTGTTATATATTCTTCATACTGCTTCTCCTTAACAAACCTTTGATTGAACTCCAAAATATCCGGTACGATTGACATCTCTCTACCTCCTGGTCAGTATGCTTTATTTTCTATTATTCATTGAAAATCAGAAGGAGTCAATTGGGATGATAGGGAAATTTCACCGCGAATGCTCCTTCAGGATCTCATAAAGGTAATCAACCGAACGCATCGCGTACTCAAAGCGAACCGGCACCCCATTCTCTAATAACACCAGACACGGCACACTAGAGATTTTCCAATCCTCACGCAGCTTGTTCGAATAATTGATATTTATTTTATATAGAGTAATCGGAACTTCATCAGTGGCTTCGACGACCTCCAGCATTCTCTCCGCTACTTTGCATGTTCCACAGAAAGGAGAGGAGAAGAATATGGCATCCTTGCTGCCTCCGATTCTATTCAGCCGCAACCATTCCGCTTCTTCTATTTCATATATGGCCATTGATATGACCTTCCTCTCACACCGGATAGGCTAATTGTCAAGGGGGCATTCATTAATTGTGCCGCCACTTCATAAACACAGCGTCCAGCCCGTCCACAAGCAAAAACAAGGCAAAGCCGATAAGGCTGAGCAGCAGAATGCCCGCGTACATCTGTGCATAATCCATCCGCAGCCAGGCATCCATAATAAAGAAGCCCATGCCGTATTGTGTTCCATAAATCTCTGTAAAGAACAGTACGGAAATCGCCGTGCCCAGCGATATACGAATCGTGCTGAGGATGACAGACATCGCTCCGGGAAAGGTAATATGCCAAAACTTCTGCACCTTGCCGGCTCCGATACAGGTTAACACATCATAAGCATCATCCGGGATGGCCTTTACACCGTCGCGGACCGAGATAATCACCTGAAAGATCAGAATGAGCGTAATCATCATAATCTTGGAGGTCTCACCCAACCCGAAGAACAGCATCACGATCGGCAACAAAGCGATCTTGGGTACCGGATAAGTCAAATAAACAACCGGGTCCAAAAGTTTGTTCCATAAGGGTGAACGCCCCATGAGCAAACCAATCAACAGCCCAATGATCAAAGCGAAAACAACACCCGCAAAAACTCGTAGGAGGCTATACCCCACATGCATCCCGATGCCTTCTGAAGCCAACTCACCCAGTGAAGCATAAACAGCGATTGGACTAGGCAAAATCCGGTTGTGCAGCAATAGATAGGCCAGATACCAAGCCACATTCATACTCAAAAACACCCATAATAGCGTAGCTACTAGTTTCCTGTTCCGTTTTTTCACCATTTTTCCTGCATAACCTTTCGAATTCGTTTGACCTGTTGAAAGAACTCATCACTATCCCGTTTATCCTCATGCTTTTGGCCAAACACGGGGTTGTCGAACATTTCGAGCGACTCGCCGACACCTGACGGCATCAAGATGATTTTCTCGCCAAGTAGGATCGCTTCCTCGACATCATGCGTAACAAATAGCGAAGTTGTCGGATGAGCCAGCCAATTCTCGACAAAAATCTGTTGTATCTTCTCACGTGTCAGCGCATCCAAAGCCGAAAAAGGCTCATCCAAAAGCATAATTGTCGGCAAAAGTGCGAATGCTCGAGCAATGGCGACCCTTTGTTGTTGGCCCCCACTTAACGATAGGGGATAACGGCCAGCGAGCTCAGCAATACCCATGGCTGCCAGCCAACTATGAATTTCCCGCTCCTGTTTCGCCTTCTCTGCCTTGCCCGGATGCGCGATCTGCATCGTAATGCGAATATTGGCCTCCACTGTCCTCCAGGGAAGCAGGCCGTAATTCTGCGGAACGAGACCAATCAGAGTCTCTTTTTCGTGAACAGACTTCCCATTAAACTGAATTTCTCCTTGATAACCCTTGATTAAGCCTGCTATCGTGCGAAGCAGTGTCGATTTACCGCAGCCGGAGGGACCGAGAATCGTGTATATGCTATGCTCTGGGACGGTTAAATAGAGCTGCTCTAGCGCCAATTGACCACCCTTATAGGCAACAGAAAGATCTGTAATTGCTAGTCCCTTATTTAAATGCAACATCCGAAACCACTTCTTCTGGAGTCAGATTTTTCTTCAGCAATCCTTTTTCTCTTGCCCAAGCAAAGGCGGATACGACCTCTGCTGTTGTCACTTGACTAGCGGCTGGATATTCTGGAACCTTGATCACATTCTTCTGGTTTTCGGGATAGCCAACGGTTTTGATAATCAGATCGATATAGTCCGATTGATCATGGGCCTTCATATAGGCAACCGCTTCATCATAAGCAGCATAGGCCGCATGGATCGCTCCTTCATTCGCAGCAATAAACTTCTGCGGAAACCCAATGACAAATGGACTAAGCCCCATTGAAATTGTCGAATTCAGTTCGCGCAGACCGTCGGCTTTCCCCATCGTAACAAAAGGCTCTGGCAGAATGGCCGCGTCGGCCTTATTATTCTTCAAGAGCTCCAAGCGAGTAGGGATCTGTGGCACTTCTGTCAATTTGATATCTTTTTCAGTTAAACCCACTTCCTTCAGCATCAGAGAGAACACGTATTCCGTTGATGTATTCTTTGAAAATATCACCGATTTACCTTTCAAATCTGCAACGGTCTTCACGTCATCCGCTCCTGTTAACAAGGAAAACCCGCCGAATGTCGTGCTGGTTATTTTCACATCGAGGCCACCTTGATTGTAGATGGCAATCGCGATGAGATCGGCGCCCACACCATCGAGTTGACCCGCCTGAAAGGCAACATCACGGTCTTTGGCGCTTTTGAACGTTTGCATATTCAGCTTAACACCATGCTTCAGGTCAAAGCCTTGCTCGTGCGCGATAATAAAAGGAATGACATCGGTTGCCGGCATCATGCCAATTGTAAGTTCGGGAAGCGCTTTGCCGCTTTCCTGCGAATTTGTGGTTTTAGTTGTACTGCAGCCAACACCAAGCACGCTAATCAATAGGGTCAGAGATAGGATAAGTCCAGTTTTTCTCATTTCGTTATTCCTCCAGTATGTTTTATATGAAAATATCAGTAATGCCGCAAACTAGGAAAATGATACTTACCAATTCATTGACATTATAAGAAGCAAACGTTGCATGCTTCAGATTCTCCGGACTCACCACCACATGCTCTAATATAAGTAGCAGCAGGATAATCAGCACCCCAGAATAATAAATCCAGTCAAACTCTGGACTGAGCAGCCCAATAATAACGAGGCAGAACAACGCAATGGCATGGAAAAACGCAGAAATGGCGAGGCCAAAATCCAGCCCAAACTCGGTTAAGATCGAATGTAAGCCATTTGCCTTGTCAAACTCGACATCTTGTGCCCCATAAATAATATCAAAGCCTGCTACCCAGAACATGTTAGCGCCAGCCATGAAGATCGGTGTCCAAGCAAAATGACCCGTGATTGCCAGCCAAGCCCCAACGGGGGCAATGGAGCAGGTGAAGCCTAAGATCAGATGACACAAAGGGGTGAATCGCTTCGTATACGAATAGATCACCATAAAGAACACAGCAACAGGAGCAAGCAAGGTGCACAAAGGATTCAATAAAAAGGCACCAACAAGCGTGATGGCAAAGCATAGTCCCGACAAGAGAAGGACCTCCCGCTTTCCTAACTCTCCCTTCGGAATTTGTCGATGGGCGGTTCGCGGATTTTTCTTATCAATCTCAGCATCAATCACTCGATTAATCGCATTGGCCCCTGTTCGTGCTGCCAGTAAGGTAATCACAACGATGAGCAAGATGTGCCAGGGTGGAATCCCACCCGCTGCAAGCAGCATCGAGACGACCGCGAAGGAGAAGGAGAAGATCGTATGCTGGAACATGACAAGCACACCGTATCCGTGCATCTTTTTATAAAAATTGTTCAACAAAGCCATCTTCTTCCTACCCTTCGCTGCCTTTTCTGGTCATATCCTGTTGAATCGCTGCTGCGATGATCTGATTCACTTCATCGGCTTCCGGCATCGGAAAGATTGGCCATACATGCATCATGTCGGCATATTCATAATAATCCACAGGAACCCCTGCCATGAGAATGTTGTCCCGCAACAAGCGCGTATCC
>JACMJI010000039.1 GCA_014380705.1 Gorillibacterium sp.
GCAATTCGGCAATCGTCCTGGCGTCCTTATCCGCAGTCGAGGTCATTTTGTAGGCGTATTTGGCTCTTTGCAAGGATAGCTCCTGCTCTTTAAGCTGCAAGTCCATTCCATCTAAGATCAGTTGGACGAGCACGTCACCCTTCTTCACCTTATCCCCAGAGCTGACGGTGATCTTATCAATACGCCCGCCTTTTCCGGTAAACTGGGCAAAATCAGTTGCAAGCGAAACAAAGTTGCCGCTTCCGTTAATTTCTTTGGTAATGGTTCCTTTTTCGGCGACGACTGTCTGGTAATTCTCTTGAGCCGGTTTAATAAGTGGGGGCTTTAGTCCTTCTTCCTCCTTCGGAAGCAGTGAACACCCGGATAGAGCGGAACTTAACACAATAGCAACCGCTGCAGCGACTATTGATTTAGCGTTTAGCGACAATTTGTCCATCCTCCAGTTCGTAGACTTGATCGACAATTTCCATAATAGCGGGGTCGTGCGTCGTAATCACAACGGATAAACCCTGTTGTACCAGATCGCGAAAAACCTTGATAATATGTAGCCCGGTGCGAGTGTCGAGTTCACCCGTCGGTTCATCTGCCAGAATGAGCTGCGGCTTATGTGCGATGGCTCTGGCAATGGCTGTGCGTTGCTGCTCCCCGCCGGACATCTCGAAAGGACGGTGGTGCATACGAGATTTGAGCCCGACTTGTTCCAGTGCGGACTCGGCTGCTGCTTTTCGATCCGCGACTGGTACACCAGCGATGCGAAGGACGAACTCAACATTCTCATAGGCTGTCATGAGGGGAATGAGAGCGAAGGACTGGAAGATAAGCCCCATCTGGGTGCGGCGAATTTCATCCCGGTCCCGGTCGGACAGTCGGGTGATGTCTTGCCCCGCGAACTCGATCATGCCGTCGGTAGGTCGATCTAGTGCTCCTAACAAATTGATCAGCGTCGTCTTGCCAGAGCCAGATCTTCCTTTGAAGGCAATCAACTTGCCCGCTGGAATCGTGATATCCAGTCCCTTGAGCACTGACACGGCATCTCTTCCACGACCGTACACCCTCGTTAGTCCAGCAGCTCGGATGATATTTGATTGGGCTAACGTCATAAAGCAACCTCCGAGTTTAAATAGGATAGGTACTGTTCGTGATTGGGATTATAGATGATAGAGGAATCTGTCTTAGCTAAGAGAATACAGGGTCTCTTTTGGCGACGTATCACCCTATTGCAATCGCTTGCGCCTTCTTAATCAATTTACTACAATAACAGTTTTTGTCAACGATTAGGTTTCTTGGGTAGTTGCTGGATTTTCCCGTTTCTAAAAGAATATTCGTAAATATTCACTGAACCCGCTCAGGAAACCTACAAACCCTGAAGTGCCCGGCGAAAGTATTTGGTTATCAGATACAAATAAATGTCTTTAACGGGCACACATCGAACAGCAGGATTCAGCGGGAGTATCATGGATGATTTCAATTTCAGGTAGCATCGGAACCTTGCGGCCATGTCCGGTATGTCCGGGCTACTAAAACAAACTCTTTAACTTCTTCACAATTCCCACATAGAATCTACATACCTCTCATGTAGGATATAGATATAAATCAGGAGGCGATAAAAAATGAGGAAAGTTTGGTTCGCAACAGCAGTATTTTCATTGCTGATGATAATTGGAACAGCAGTATTTACATTTATGGTGTTATTTGGAACAGTAGTATACGCCGCAACGGATGAAGACGGGGATTTTAAAGAAATGCTTCCCATGATTCAGCATATTGCTCCTGATGTATCCAAGCAGAAGATTAATAAGACTTATAGTGACTGCAAAAGTAAGGTTAACAGTAACGGCATCTCTGGTATGATGAATGGCAGTGTGGACAGCATGATGGGGTACAAGATGGACGGTTCTATGAAGAACATGATGGATAAAGGTTCAATGCACTACGGTTCACATGACATGATAAACGTTTCGGCGACTACTCTCCAAAAACTCGACAATGTTCTGAACAAAGAAATGACAGAATTTAAAGAGACGCCAAATGGCAATTAATGTCCCTTGATCCTAAAGAATATGACCTATGCACTTCGTGTAAGTTTCTGGTAACTGATAACGCAAAAAATGACTTGATATTTCTGAATCGACTCAATCGTAATGGAAATTGCCAACACCTTTGAAGGAAGCAGAAACTAAAGCCAATAGCATTAGGCTTCCCTTTGCTGTAAAACCAGCGCAATGGGAAGCCTTGTTTAGTATAAGTGGTTTACGATCCTGCAGATTAGCATGCTGCAGTTCTTCATCAAAATCAATGGTTTGCATATCACTGACCAATTTTATAACCTGCAATAAATTTGTCCCAAGTTGTCATGCAAATTGGTTAGCATTTTGAACTTTCACACCCGCTTCATATGTTTTTGGAATTTTTCCGACTACGTAAGCCGTTTTTCATCTGAAAAGATTTTCCATTGACTATATTATAGAGATTAAGTATGATTCAATTCGTGATTGAAAATGATTATCATTAACATAAACATCAGGGAGAGTGTTTGAATTGGATTTAAGTAAATTTTATGCTCCATTACTTACTGTGGTGCTGACAGCAGGCTTATTAGCGGGTTGCGGTACAGATCAGACGAAAAAAGAAACCTTTACTAGCGATGTTAAGAATGAAAGATCGAAACAAGTTGTAAGTGTTTATTCAGCCAGAAGTTATGATGTTGATAAAGAGCTATACGAAAAGTTTACCGAGGAAACCGGTATAAAAGTTAATGTTGTCGATGGCAAAGCAGAGGAATTGATTGAGCGTTTGAAGCGTGAAGGCGAGAGCACACAAGCGGATCTGTTTATTACCGTTGATGGTGGCGTATTGAACAAAGCCAAGCAAGCAGGAATTCTTCAGCCCGTATCCTCCAGTATAATTGAACAGAATGTGCCTAAGGAACTTCGTGATTCAGACAGCCAGTGGATCGGACTTTCGAGCCGTGCTCGTGTTATTGTATATTCAAAGGATCGAGTAAAGCCTGAGCAGTTATCAACATACGAGGACTTGACAAGTCCAGCTTGGAAAGGTAAGGTACTTGTTCGTCCTTCTTCAAACTTATATAATCAATCGTTACTTGCTTCATTTATTGAGATTAAGGGTGAACAAGAGGCGGAAAAATGGTCCAAGGAGTTTGTCAATAATCTGGCCCGTACACCAGAAGGCAACGA
>JACMJI010000040.1 GCA_014380705.1 Gorillibacterium sp.
AGATGTACACAACCCTTCCTGCTTCCGGAGCTTGATTATGAAATAAGCGGACAAACAATGAACACCTGCTTCATTGAAGGTTTGGTGTTCTTCGGGGGGAAGTGGCTGCTTTATTACGGGACTGCTGATTCGAAAATTGCAGTAGCGGAGTGGACACCGGAGTTATGAGTCTGTAGGCAGTAGGTTCCAACTAAAAAATGAAAGAGAGAAAAAGCCCTATACGGTTAAAGCAAGAGAAAATACGCTGTCACTCTGATGACGGCGTGTTTTCTCTCTTACTGCTATAAGTTATCCTACAGGCTGTGGCGTGCTGTCTTTTCATTTTGCGGTATATTATCCCAATGCTCTATGGTACACTCGTGAAAAGTTTCTCGATTTCACTTGATTGGAGGCAATAAAAATGAATGACATCGCAGCTAGATGGATTACCTGTCCGGGAATATCGGGCAAGGAGTACGGAGTATACTTTTTTCGCAAAACATTTGATGTGATTGACGATTCCAAGACTTACCCCATACAGGTATCCGCGGATAACCGGTATGAGCTTTTTATCAATGGCAGCATGGTTAGCTTTGGACCTTCCAGAGGCGAAATTCCGGCATGGAACTACGAGAGTGTGGATCTCGGACCTTTCCTTCGAAAAGGTACCAATGTGATTGCAGCCAAGGTCTGGAACTATGGAGAGCACATGCCCTTAGCGCAGCAATCAGTCCAAACCGCATTCTTTTTGTCCGGTATCGCAGAAACAAACAATCGAATCGATACGAATTGTAGTTGGAGGGTGCTTAGATCGCAAGCCTATGAACCGATCACAGATGCCTCCGAGCAGCTTGGCGGACATTACATCGTAGTTCCACCTGGAGATCGGATAGCGGGATGTAACTACCCATGGGGTTATGACCAAGTAGGATTCAATGATCAGGACTGGTTTAATGCTGTCGAGCTTCCATCGCATTTGGTAGGCTGGAATTTAGTGCCACGGGAGATCCCGTTCATGGAATCCGGCATGATAAGGTTCTCAGGCATCAAGCATTCCGAACCTGAACCAATTGTACCTGATTTCCTTAACGGCACGGGGGCATTGACGGTTGAGGCCCATAGTAGAATAACCCTCTTGCTTGATCTCGGATGCCTCACAAATGCTTATCCTACTTTGGCCTTAAGCGGCGGGGCTGGCGGCCATGTGCAATTGACCTACAATGAATCGATGTATATTGAGAAGAAAGTCAAACCGCATCGTGACCAGACTGAAGGGATGCAGCTATTCGGGATCAGGGACCAGTTTTTTTTGGATGGCGGGCGGAATAGAGTCTATCGGCCCTTATGGTACCGGACGTTCCGTTACATCCGTATGGATATCGAGACTGGGGAGGAACCGCTTACTGTCCATGACTTTTTTGGAGAATTCACCGCATACCCTTTTGAAATGAAAGCATCGCTTGATTGTGGGGACACTCGGGTTGCACAGATTTGGGTGACAGCCTGGAGAACAGCACGACTATGTGCCCACGAAACCTACATGGATTGCCCCTATTATGAACAAGCTCAATATATCGGGGATACCCGAATCCAAGGATTGATCTCTTTGTTCATATCCGGCGATGACTGGTTAATCCGCCAGGCGCTGTTACAATTCAAGCAATCCATACATACTGAAGGGTTGACGATGAGCCATTATCCTTCAACCGAAAAAGGAATACTCCCAATCATCCCTCCTTTTTCTCTGCTATGGATTCTAATGATCCATGATTATTGGATGCTGCGGGAAGACGATGAATTAATTAAATCGATGCTTCCAGATATTCAGCGTGTTCTGGAGTGGTTTGAAGAGCGAGTGGATGATAGCAAGTGGATGCTAGGCGAATTGGAGCATTGGAATTTCGTGGATTGGGCATGGCCTTATGATTGGCAAAAAGGATATGGGGGTGTACCCGTTGGTGCGGATAAGGGAGAGCAATATTCCGCAATAGTTACTCTGCAATTTGTATATGCCTTGCAGGCGGCTGCCGAGTTATATGGGGCTTATGATTCGCTTGAACGATCCGTTCATTACCAGTCATTGGCGCAAAAGTTATCGGAAGGTACAAGAAAGCTCTGCAAGAACACACAGAGTGGATTGTTGGCGGATTCACCGGAGCAACAGGAATACAGCCAGCATGCTCAGATTATGGGCGTATTGACAGGGTGCTTGGAAAACAGTGTTATGAAAAGGGTGATGATTGAATCCTCCTTGCGGCAGGCCTCCCTATATTTTAAATTTTATCTACACAGAGCACTTAAGCTTGCTGGTTTTGGGGACAGTTATCGACAGTCTATGCAATCGTGGGTTTCCATGTTGGAATTGGGATTTACAACCTTCCCTGAATGTGGGGATTTGGAGACCCGATCCGATTGCCATGCTTGGAGCGCTAGCCCGTTGTACGACTTACTAAATATCGTAGCTGGAATCGGTTCTGGGGCACCAGGCTTTAAAAAGGTGTTGATAGAACCCACGTTTAATGGATTTCCTTTTATCCGGGCTCGGATGCCTCATCCACAAGGTGAACTGTCGCTCCATTTGGAGAATGAGGGGGAACGAGTCCAGGGGTGGATAGAGTTGCCTTTAGGATTAACAGGTGAATTCAGGTGGCAAGGGAATTTTATTAAGCTAAGCGGCGGAAGACAAAACGTGGATGTTCATGTGATCGTGAATAACTTGTAATTGTTTATCGGTTTTAACCGTGATCTGTTCCGGGAGGAATTCCGTTATTGTTTGTTGGTTGGGGGAGTCTTCTTAATAAATTGAGGTCGGCTTGCTATGGCAAACCGGCCTTTTCGCTGTTCGCGTTCATAAATAGATGATGTCCGTTTGAAAGGGGTCCAGTCGCTGACGCCGGAATGAGGAGGGGGAGCAACTCAGATGCTTGCGAAATACTTTGGCAAAATAGTTGGCGTTGTCATATCCCAGCCTTGCAGCTATTTCCCCAACGGAATAGTCCGTATGTCGAAGAAGCTTAACGGCTTCCTCCATACGGCGCCTATGCAAGTAGACAACGGGCGGAAGACCCTCTAATTGATGGAATAACCGGGAGAAATAACTCGGTGTAAAGCCGGCGAACTCTGCAAGCCCAACCAAGGTCAGATCGCGATGGAGATTTAAGTCGATATAGGACTTCACGGCTTCCATACGATCGGCTGTTAAGAAATTGACGGCCTTTCCTCTTTCAGCGATATTGAGGATGGACATCAGCCACTCATAAAGCTTGCAGGATAAAAGGTATTTATCTTTCTTGCCCTGCTCGGCTGTGTCCATATATAGACGTTCTAATAATTGAATGGGCTCCGAGAGACGGGGAAACTCTACAATCGTTCCAAGGAGGCGTTGGATCTGGCGCCAGAATAAGGCAGCAGCATTGCCACTTGCTTGAATCCAAATAAATTCCCAATGATCGGATTTGTCTGGATCGAAGAAATAACGGTGTGGACCCGGAAACTCAACGAAGAAACCGACGCCTGGGGTAATGGCATAGCTTTTCCCGTCAAGCTGGAGGGTGCCTTGTCCGCTAATCGTATACTGAAAGCAGGCACTCCTCTCCTTGCGCTGCCAATTAAGCCAATCATATGATGGGTCCGTGACGGTGGACCAACCGATATATTCCAGCAGCATAAAATCCGGGTCGAGGGTTTCTGCTTGAAAACCGTAAATTGTTTGGATCATAAAATATTACCCATCCCATCAAAATAATTTACGATTGTGCATCTATATGATAAAGACAATAATATAATTAAGCAACTCATTATTTTAAGCGATACGGAACAATGGAGGGAACGATATGGATTTTTTGAGGATAGAAAATGAACAGGTTAATCTCAGCGTTGGACAATTAGAAGATCAGATTTTTACCTACCA
>JACMJI010000041.1 GCA_014380705.1 Gorillibacterium sp.
AAACCATATGTATGCTGCGTTATACCGAAATTGCAGATAAAGAAAGGCAGAGAATTATTCGATTCTGTTTTGAACGTCAGATTGATTATCGTAAAAGTTAAACGCAAGTGTTTTGCATTTACGTCTGCTTTTTGGTATAATTTTTTCGTTCGCAGGCACGCGCCTGCTTTTTTCGTCGACAAGACGGAAATGAAAGGCTAGATGTCGGGACAAGCTGTCTTTGTTGATCAAAAGCTTCCTTTGACTGCCTTTTATTTGACAGGAGGCGCTTCTTTGAACCGATTTAACATTGCACTTGACGGTCCGGCGGGAGCGGGTAAAAGTACGGTGGCACGACTCGTTGCCAAAGCACTTGGATTTGTCTATGTGGATACCGGAGCTATGTACCGGGCAGTGACCTGGCATGTTCTTAAGCTTAATCTTCATCTTGAGGATGTGGATAAAGTCATTGCTGTAGCCCGCGAGATGGAGATTGTCCTGAAGCCTGGCGAGAATGGACAGCTTGTTATCGTGGATGGTGAAGACGTGACAGAGTACATAAGATCGTCTGAAATCAACCAAAACGTATCCTACATTGCACGAATTTCCGAGATACGTGAGCTTCTTGTGGCCAAACAGAAGCATCTAGCGGCCGATAAGGGAGTCGTCATGGATGGTCGGGATATCGGCACCAAGGTGCTTCCTGACGCGGAAGTGAAAGTGTACCTGACGGCAAACGCAAGACGCAGAGCCGAAAGACGATTCAGTGAACTCGGCGATCCGCAAATTACCGTAGACGATCTGGAAGCCCAGATCACGAACCGGGATATTCTGGACAAAGAGCGAGAGGTTTCTCCGCTTAAGCAAGCTGATGACGCCATTCTCCTCGATACTACAGAAATGTCACTTGAGGAAGTAGTAGACGCTGTCCTTGCGTTGTGCCGATCTCATCAGTAGCGGGGGAGTTTCCGTTGAGGTTTTATCGTTTTACTCGAGCATTACTACGAGTTCTTTACCGTCTCTTTTTTCGACTAGAGGCAAAAGGGAAAGAGAATGTGCCAGATTTCGGACCTGTGGTTCTCTGCGCAAATCACGTTAGCTATTTTGATCCGATAGCTGTAGGGATACCGCTTAAACGCAAGGTTCATTTTATGGCGAAGGAAGAATTATTTAGTAACACATTCCTCCGCAAACTCTTGCTCCTGTTAGGGGCATTCCCGGTCAAAAGGGGCGGAATTAGCAAAGAATCCATCCGCCATTCGATCGAACTATTGAGAAATGGGAACGTAATGGGTATCTACCCGGAGGGTACAACCAAAGGTGAGAATGGAATGGGCAAGAAGGGTGCAGCTATGCTGGCATTAAGGTCAAAGGCTGTTGTTATCCCGGTTGCTGTTGTTGGAAGCTTCAAGCTTTTTAAAAAGGTGCATATCCAGTATGGACCTCCTGTTGATATCCGCGAATTTGCAGATGGCGGTTCTGAAAATTTGGAAGCGGCTACTGAAAAAATTATGGATGTCATCCGAGAAATGGTTACATCACATAAATTACTGGGTAAAAATTGATTGAAGTGAATGGAAATGGTATCTTGGAACTATACTACTTATAAATTATGTTTATTTTCCCATTCATGAATAAGGCTGGGTTGTTAAACGTTTAGGAGGTTAACGTTATGACGGAAGAAGACAAAGTACAAGGAAATTCGACACCCGAAACGGGAGTAAACCCGGACCAAGCAACGGAAGCCACAGGAGAAGAAACTGTAGCGAACGTGGAAGCAGTGACGGTTGAGGAAGCTAACGTAACTGCAGAGGAAACTTCCCCAGAGGTTGCTCAAGCTGAAGAAGCAACGCAGGACGACGATGCTTATGGCGTAGCTGTCTTGAAAAAAGGAACAGTAGTTCGTGGTAAGATCGTTAAGGTAGACGCTGACCAAGCATTTGTAGATATCGGTTACAAATATGATGGCGTGATCCCGATTCGCGAATTATCCTCCGTTCAATTATCCAATGCTCAAGATGTTGTTGAAGTTGGACAGGAAGTTGAACTTAAGGTTGTCTCACTTAATGATGAGAAAGAAAAACTCGTCCTTTCAAAGCGTGCTGTTGATAGCGAGAACGCCTGGAGTGACTTGCAGGCAAAGCTTGATTCTAAAGAAACGTTTGAAGCAACGGTTGTAGATGTTGTTAAGGGTGGCCTTGTGGTTGATGTAGGCTTGCGTGGATTTATTCCAGCGTCTATGGTAGAGCGTCATTTTGTTGAAGACTTCAGCGAGTATAAAGGCCGTACTTTAAAACTACGCGTTAAAGAGCTGGATCGGGAGAAGAACAAAGTAATCCTATCCCAGAAGGACGTTCTGGATGAAGAATACGAAGCTAACAAACAAAATATCATCACCGCGTTCTCCGTTGGTCAAGAAATTGACGGAACCGTTCAACGTCTAACACCGTTTGGCGTATTCGTTGATGTTGGCGGAGTTGATGGATTGGTTCATATTTCCGAAATGGCTTGGAACCATGTTGAACATCCTTCCGAGATCGTTAAAGAAGGCGACCTCGTTCGTGTGAAGGTGCTCAAAGTTGACCCTGCTAATGAGCGGATTAGCCTTAGCATCAAGGCTGCTCAACCAGGACCTTGGCAGCGCGTGAAGGAAGAACTGGAAATCGGTTCGATCGTCACGGGTAAAGTGAAGCGTCTTGCGAATTTCGGCGCTTTTGTTGAAGTGCTACCTGGTGTGGAGGGACTTGTACACATTTCCCAAATTGCACATCGTCACATTGCTACTCCGCATGAAGTTCTTAAAGAAGGCGAAGACGTTAACGTGAAGATTTTGGATATCAACACGGATGAGAAACGTGTAAGTCTTTCCATTAAAGATACAGAAGAAGCTCCGGCTCAAGAAGATAGACCGGAACGCAGTGAACGTACTAAAGACCGTGGTGGAGACCGCGGTGAACGTCGTGAACGTAAACAGAAGAACGAACCCATTTCTGAAGAGTACAGCCAAGCCCTAAATCTTACGCTTGGCGAGCGTTTTGGCGACAAACTAAGCAAATTCAAATGATCTAAACGGGGGTAGGGATATGCGCAGTTCGCGCAAGATGGAACACATCAACCACGCCCTGTGGTACAGACCTTCCGGTGGGAACGGGCTAATGGATATTCATCCTGTTCCCCAGAGTCTACCCGAGACGCGGCTCGATTCCGTATCCCTCGCTACCCGAATCGGCGAACTCAACCTGAGTTCGCCGATTGTTATTAATGCGATGACCGGTGGAGCAGCAGAAACCGAGCAGATTAACCGGGAATTAGCTGAAGCGGCTGCAGCGTGTGGATTAGCGATGGCTGTAGGTTCTCAAATGGCAGCATTAAAGGACCCAAGTGTGGCAGCTAGCTATAAGGTTGTACGAAAGGTACATCCTTCTGGTGTGATTTTTGCTAATCTAGGCACAGAAGCTACAGTGGAACAGGCAAAGGCAGCGGTGGATATGTTGGAGGCAAATGCTCTGCAAATTCACTTGAATGTCATGCAGGAGCTGGTCATGCCTGAAGGGGATCGTGATTTCACGGGGGCATCCCGTCGAATTGAAGCCATGATACGTGGTGTTGATGTTCCAGTCATTGTTAAGGAAGTCGGCTTCGGCATAACTGGAGAAAGTGCCCAAAGATTAAGGGAACTGGGAGTACAGCAAATAGATATTGGCGGACGGGGCGGTACCGATTTCTCAGCGATTGAGAATGCTCGTCGTGAAACTCCCTATGAGTGGCTTGAAGGCTGGGGATGTACTACAAGCATATCTCTTCTTGAAGTACTTCAGTATTTCCCACAAGATCATATCATGGCAAGTGGTGGAATCTCGAATAGTATGGACTTGACGAAGAGTCTTCTGCTTGGAGCATCGGCAGTTGGTATGGCTGGTGTTCTGCTGCGTATCCAGCAGGAAGCTGGCACGGAAGGCTTAGTTTCTTATGTGCTGCAGTTGGAAGCGGGACTGCGCATCCTCATGACAAGCCTCGGTGCACATTCTATACCGGAGTTATGGAAGGTTCCTGTCGTTATTGGTGGAGATACGGGATTATGGTGCAAAGAGCGAGGCATCAATACGCATACTTTTGCTCGTAGGTCCAAATAAATAGCAAATGAACAGCATATTTGTTATGATGAAGGTTGTGCAAAAATTAACAGACAGGAGTGAGAACCCCATGGCAAAGCCAGTAATTGCTATTGTCGGCAGACCCAATGTGGGCAAATCGACGATTTTTAATCGGTTAATCGGAGACCGAATGGCTATTGTTGAAGACCGTCCAGGGATTACAAGGGATCGGCTTTATGGTACAGGTGAATGGCTTAATCGTTCCTTCAGCGTTATTGACACCGGAGGTATCGAAATTGAAGGAGAAACTGAAATTTTGAGATCTGTTCGGGTACAGGCCGAACTCGCTATAGAGGAAGCAGATGTCATCGTTTTTATGGTTGATGCTAAGGATGGACTAACCTCTTCGGATGAAGAGATTGGACAAATACTGTATAAATCCGGCAAACCGATTGTTCTAGCTGTTAATAAAACGGACAATATTAAAATGCAGGAAAATATTTATGAGTTCTATAATCTCGGATTTGGCGAACCGATTGCGATCTCAGGTTCACACGGGATCGGTATTGGTGATTTATTGGAAGAGGCTGCTAAACATTTTCCCGAAGAGGAAGAAGATCCATATGGCGAGGATGTCATTAAAATCGCGGTTATTGGACGGCCGAATGTAGGAAAGTCTTCTTTGGTCAATGCTATCCTTGGTGAGGAACGGGTTATTGTCAGCGAAATAGCTGGAACGACACGTGATGCGATTGATACCCCTTTTGAGCGTGACGAACAGAAATATGTACTGATTGATACGGCTGGTATGCGTAAACGAGGCAAGGTTTACGAGAATGTGGAGAAATACAGCGTTATGCGTGCGATGAAGGCTATAGAACGAGCAGATGTTGCTCTGGTCGTAATCAACGGTGAAGAAGGAATCATTGAACAAGACAAGCATATTGCGGGTTTTGCTCATGATGCAGGGAAAGCATGTATTTTTGTAGTAAACAAATGGGATATTGTTGAGAAAGATGACAAGACCATGCAAATGTTCACTCAGAAAATACGTGATCATTTTCTCTTCATGACTTATGCACCAGTGATATACGTTTCGGCCTTGACTAAGCGCCGTTTGCATAAGCTTCTTCCGGTTGTAATGGAGGTTTCAGAGCACCATGCCATGCGGATTCAGACCCCAATACTAAACGATGTCATATCGGATGCAGTGGCAATGACGCCTCCTCCAACAGATAAAGGTCGACGTTTACGTATTGGTTATGCAACGCAAGTAGCGGTTAAACCACCAACGATCATCCTTTTTGTAAACGATCCGGAAATGATGCATTTCTCCTATCAGCGTTTCCTGGAGAATCGGATTAGAGAATCATTTAACTTTGAAGGAACGCCGCTGCGATTAATTACTCGTAAGAAAGCGGCAGACGAATAGGGGGCAACCGAGATGTCGGTTTTAGCTGCGCTCGTTAGTTATTTGCTCGGTTCCATCAGCTTTAGTCTAATTTTTGGCATGGTGAAAGGAATCGACATCCGTCAGCATGGAAGTGGGAACGCTGGAGCTACCAATACGCTAAGGATTCTAGGGAAGGGTCCAGCTATTGTGGTGCTCCTGCTTGATGTTTGTAAGGGAATCGGCGCAGTTTGGATAGGACGCTGGTTGGGAGATGGAGAAATTTGGATCGAGGTTCTCTGTGGAATCGCAGTAATCATCGGACATAATTGGCCCATTTTCTTTGGCTTCAAAGGGGGCAAAGGGATCGCTACTACGATTGGGGTGCTTGTAACACTCTCTTTCTGGCCAGCGTTGTTTGCCGGTATATTTGCTATTTTGGCAATTGCCATCAGTCGGTATGTTTCATTAGGTTCTTTGATTTTTACCGGGCTGATGCCTATCTTTCTTTTACTAACGAGATCCCCGATAGAGCTGTTCTGGGCAAGCTTACTCATTGCATTGTTTGCTTTTGTTCGGCATCGAACGAATATTGTCAAGTTAATTCAGAAAAGGGAAAATAAATTGGGCGCAAAACGCTAGTTGAATTTGGAGAACCCATCGGGAGGGAATCGATGATGTGTCCAAAAAAAGTATCAGTTCTTGTAGCAGGCAGTTGGGGAACTGCACTCGCTTCTGTTTTGGCGAATAACGGGAATGACGTATATTTGTGGTCGCGAAATGAAGAGCAAGTTCGGGAAATTAATGAATTACATACGAATGCCAAATACCTTCCAGACATTGAACTGTCTAGTAAGATTCACGCTACGTCCTCAATGGAGGAAGCGCTGAGGGGAACATACGCTGTAGTTCTTGCTGCAACGTCCTCCAGCATGCGTGAAGTGGCTCGTAACGTCAATAAATACCTCGAACAGGGAACACTGCTGGTTCACGCTGCAAAAGGTTTTGAGCCGGAAACACTGAAGCGGATGACGCATGTTATTGCAGAGGAAATTCCTACGGCTGACCCAGCTAAAATCGTTGTTTTGTCCGGTCCAAGTCATGCGGAGGAGGTTGTCCTCCGTTGTCCGACAACGATTGTTGTTGCGGCTCTGGATCTTTCAGCTGCAGATGCCATACAGGATTTGTTCATGTGTCAAAGTTTTCGTGTCTATACAAATCCTGATGTCGCCGGTGTGGAGCTGGGTGGCGCCTTAAAAAACATCATTGCACTTGGAGTAGGGATGACAGACGGACTGGGCTATGGAGATAATGCGAAAGCCGCACTTATGACCAGAGGTCTAGCTGAAATTGTTCGACTCGGTGGGGTAATGGGGGCAAATCCCTTAACATTTGCTGGTCTTGCTGGAATTGGAGATCTCATTGTCACTTGCACAAGCCGTCACAGCCGCAATTGGAGAGCGGGTTATATGCTCGGTCAGGGAATGCTGCTTGACGATGTGCTTAAAGAGATGGGAATGGTTGTCGATGGTGTCAACACGACTCGCTCTGCATATCAATTATCCCAGACCTATGGTGTGGCAATGCCAATTACAAATGCATTGTATGCTGTACTTTTTGAAGGAAAGCTTCCGAAAGAAGCTGTTGAAGAGCTGATGGGAAGGGTTCGTACGCATGAGATTGAGGAAGTCGCTCAGAATGCAGCCTCCAACTGGATCCAGGGGGAACGATAGGCAAGATTCATTCACCATCTACAAATCTACAAGGGCCGCTTGAGCATCATGCTCTAGCGGCTCTTTCTTCACATAAGGGGGGACATTCACCCACACCCGTTACTCCGCATATTCATAGGATACCTCAGGCGGATGAGATAACAGAGGAGGGTTAAAATGGCTGATAAGAAAGTCCCGGGTGATCTCTTTAATATGGTAAAGAAAAAAACAGGTAAAAACGTTTCCGAGAATGATATTAAAAATTTAGCTAGTGGCGTTACACCAGCAACGACTCAGAGTGAACAACAGCTGCGTCAGTTGATCAAGCAAGTATCCTCTCTTGTAAACGTCCCGGTGTCTGAGCAGACAACAAAGGAAATAATTGATGCTGTAAAAGGTAGTAAAAACCCGGGTAGCTTGGAAGGTCTTATGAAAATGCTTACTAAGAAACAATAGGTCAGAACCGGGCTCTTAAAGTAGCCCGGTTTTTTACCTCTATCAGACTTCCATGCCGCTTGGGCGGCACCACGGATGAATGAAAATGTTGTTTCAGAGTTACGTTTTTATTTTCAGGGCAGAAAGTATATAAAGATTAGATAAGGATCATTCTGATTCCGCATCGGTAAACGCACGGCACCAAAGGACGCCGATAGGCGTTTATCCTTGTGAGGATGAATGTCAGCAGAAAA
>JACMJI010000042.1 GCA_014380705.1 Gorillibacterium sp.
AATGAGTATGTCAATTTCACGTATCGCAAATGTAGTTTGCAGCGACCATTTACCAAACTTTGTCGAATCGACAAGCATGACTTTCGTCTTTGCAGCACGGCACATGGCCTTCTTAACTTGCACTTCGAGCATATTAGGATCTGTAAAACCATGATCCATTGCCAAGCCGCTTGTTGAAAAAAATACGTAATGCGCATGAATCCCCTCGAAAAATTGTTCAGCAAGCGGTCCGACAAATGTATGCGAGATATCGCGGAGCATCCCCCCGCAGCACAGCACAGATGTATGAGGTATTTGGCTTTTTAACATACCTAACGTATTCAAGCCATTGGTGACAACGGTCAACCTCTGGCATTGATTGAGATAGTTCGCCATACATGTGACAGTCGTTCCGCCTTCCATGATGATGACACTGTCTTGTTTAACAAAATGCTCTACCGCATAACGCGCAATTGTCTCTTTAACCTCATGGTGAAATCCTTTTTTCTCATCATATCGAGGTTCATGGCTAGAATTGTTCGCTTGTAACGCTCCACCATGCGTCCGCTGAATGAGTCCCTCATCATCGAGTATCTTCAAATCACGCCTAACAGTCATCTCAGAGACTTTCAGCAGCTCACTCAATTGCGTGATTGAACCTCCACCATTTTGCATGATATATTTCAAAATACATTTTTTCCGCTGTTCGAGCAGCATCTCTTTCCCCCTACTTAACAACAAAATCGAACATTTTTATTCATTATACCTCTCAAAAATGCACAAAGTAAACAGATAAGTTACAAATTGTTTATCTGCCTGACTAACACATGTATCTGCTAGCTTCATTATGATTTGCTGCTGTAAATGTGCCTTCGTTTGGACTTCCACCCATTAGATCGTTGCGCTGCCATACGACACCAAAGAATCCCCCAAGTGTTCATACTTGGGGGATAAGAATAATATTATCATCTACCGTGATAAGAAGGGTACAACGCCATTCCGCCATCTACAAATAAGGTAGTACCCGTGATGTAACAAGCTTCTGTTGATGCCAGCCAGGCTGCTGCGGACGCGACATGTTCTGGATTTCCAATCTTGTTCATGGGGATAAGAGCCAATACATCTGCTTTTTGTATAGGATCTGTGAAAATTTGTTCATTCATTGATGTTATGATGGCACCTGGAGCAATTGAATTGATTCGAATACCGAAGGGAGCATACTCAAGCGCCAGTGTTTCCGTCATAGCTTTCAAGCCGCCTTTACTGGAAGCGTAATGGACATGGGAAGGCTTCGGTATTTTCTGATGGACTCTGGAAATGTTAATAATACTGCCGTTCTGATTATGAGCAAGCATATAAGATATCGCTTCACGACAACAAAGGAAGGCACCAGTCAAATTAACGGCTATAACGTTGTTCCACGCCTCCAGACTTAATTCATGTGAAGGTGCAGTTGTCTGGATGCCAGCATTGTTGACCATTACGTCCATTTTTCCATATGCACTTAACGTTTCTTGCAATAATCTTATACAATCCTTCTCTTTGCTTACATCCGCTTGAATAGCAATAGCTTCAGCGCCGGACTCTTTGATCTTTGCGACCACTTGATAGGCTAGGCGCTCCTCGTTACGAAAGTTAATGACAACTTTCATCTGCTCACTGGCATAACGAGACGCAATCTCACACCCAATTCCTTTAGCAGCCCCCGTTACAATAGCAACTTTCCCTACCAAATCAGCGTACATGTCAACCTCTCCTGTCAGACTCGCCGTTTACAATAGAAAGGGCAGCCTTCATATAGCCAAGTGCATAAGCCATACCCGCATGCCATGGCGCTTTGCATGTCATTTGTGGTGTATGATCTGGAATAAAGACCCCATTAAAGCCATTCGCCTTAAATACTCGAAGTGCGTTGATCATATCGATATCGCCCTCATCCACGAACACTTCTTGATAATTGGGCACTTTACCTATGACGTTACGAAAGTGAACATAGCCAATCGCATTTTGCTTACTGTATTGGTTAATAGATTCATAAATATCACCCTCAGTCATTTCCTGAAGGGTGCCCATGCAGAACTCCAAGGCGTTGCTGTTACTCGGATAGATGTCTAAAAGCTTCTGATATAGATCAGGCTGATTCACCAATCGTCCATAACCACGGATCGTCGGCATTGGCGGGTCATCCGGATGAGCGGCAAGCCGTACGTCGGCTTCTTCTGCCACTGGCACTAGTTCTTTGAGGAAATAAGCCAGTCTTTCCCATAATTCTTCAGATGAAATAGGAGGAATGAAGCCATTTGGCGCATCCGGATCATAAGTCATATTCCAAATTTGACCGTTTGGAATAGGCGTTTCAATCGGTCCTTCTTGAATGTTAAAAGTAGCCGTAACAGCCCCTCCGCGGGCAACTGGCCGATTCACATGCCCCCAAACGCCTGCAATACTGAAATTGTAACCGATAATCGGTACGCCGGCTCTACCCACATTTCGGATAATCTGCTTAAGGTGTTCCAACTGTGCTTTCTTATTCGGACCATCCATGAGGATATCATACCAATCGGCAGGACAGAAGTTCTCTATAGCTTCAAAAACCAAGCCTTCCTCATTGATCATTTTTTTCAGACCGATCAAACTTTCGTAGGACCAAATGTCTTCATTCGGTCTGGATACCCCCATGTTACGATCTTTGTCTGTAGCCGGCAGACCTTCGATCCCATTATAATAATTGACCAAATGGGCGACGATATGAGTGCATCCCGCTTGCCTTGCAAAACGCAGATTGTCCTTGTTTAATCTGTCGCGATATAAACCAAGTCCCAGCTTCATTGATGCATCTCCTTATTACAGACTACAAAATTCCAAACGTTCGGAAAGCTTCTGTGCAAAGCATGCCGTCTTGGAGTGCTTTGCGCACCAAATTCTCGCCTTCGAACTTTTCCAAGGATTTCCGAATGACTTCCTCTTCAACAGCTTGGGGGACAAAGACGATTCCATCCATGTCACCAAATACATAATCGCCTGGATAAATGCGGACACCGTCAATTTCAATCGGCTGCTGATAAGAAATCAGATCGACTCTCCCCTTAGAATCAGTGGGAACCTGCCCCCGCGCAGCCAAAGGAAATTTCATTTCCAATATTTTTTGCGTATCTCGATTGAGACCATCTATGATTGCCCCTCTTCCTCCGCGAGCCCGGCAAGCGGTAGAAAGCAGCTCGCCCCAGAAGGCTGCCTCATTCGGTGCACCCGTGGAGACAACAAATACTTCATCTTCTTTGACGGCGTCAATTGCTTCCATCTGCAGTTTGTATGGTTCTGAGGGAACGTTGAATACTTTGGTAGCCTGAGCGGTGAATACTCTTCCACTCAGTTTAATGAATGGATCAATCATTCGCAGTCCGGCACAAAGCGTCTGTCTAAGTAAGCCGAGGTCATCTAGGATATCGGCAATTACGGCAGAATATAATTTTTGTTCCAAGTACAACATTTCATATCCAGCAATGGTCCGCACAGCTGTCATTCTCATGTTCTCCCTCCGTTTGTCCATTCTGC
The DNA here is from genome assembly GCA_014380705.1 of Gorillibacterium sp. Next base: position 3,535 of record JACMJI010000042.1, read on the forward strand.
CTAATCATTCGAGAAGCTTAAAATTTCTCTAGCACCTTTAAGAGTTTCTCATCTAGCAAAAAGCCATCATAGCTCTTATATGTCACATCGCCGCGCCCAGAGTTAATCAAGCCAAACGGTCCGCGGAAATTCCATAATGCATACCCGATGTTACGTTCGGTAAGTACTTCCAACAAGTCCGTCATCCAGGCCAGGAAAACCTCGTGCGGCGTTTCCCGATGACAGCCCATCTCTCCGCAATGTACGCCCACACCAAGTTTCATCAGGTCAACCCATGTGTCATATTTGTGGGCAAGCGATTCCTTCGTCCAAACTGTAAGGTCACACAATTCATTCGGCCAGGTGGGAACCTGCATTGAATTACCGCCCCATATGGCTTTATAATGCGACAGGGACCATGGATGATAGCCTCTGCAGCTTTGACCAATACCTAGTTCCGCCAACTCTGGGCAGGTCGTGTTGCCTTGGTCGAGTCCATCGGCAATAATCAGTCGTTTAGGATCAACCAGACGAATGGCTTCTGTTATGGCTGTAACGACTCGTTTATAATCTTCTCGTATGGTCTGTGATATCTCCAGAGATGGCGGTTCGTTCAATAAATCAAAGCTTAGTGTGTCATTGGAAATGCTCTTGTATCGTTCCCCGAACTCACTCCAGTAGTAGGCAAATGCATCAACGGCCTCTTTATCTCTCCATAGATTCAATTTGACGGGTTCATTGGTAATATCGAATTCATTGATACAATAACCCGGGCTGCGATGAATATTAAGGGATACATGAATATTGTATTTCAATCCCCACTCAACCACCTGATCCATATTCTTCATCACTTTCTCATTCATTTTGTACAAGTCCGCCCCCATGTTCCAGAATAAGTAGGACATCGGAATGCGTACGAAATCGAAGCCAAGTTGGGAGATCAAGCGGAAATCTGATTCTAAAAACCGCCCGTGGTCTTCATAGGGAAATATTCGCTGCCAGAACGTGTTTGTAGAAAACATTTCAATTAGGTTAAAACCGCGCCAGCGGGGAAGTGCATTTACAGGTTTCATTAAGTGATCATCCTTTCACCAATTCGGATCTATCTTATATGCATATTTACCTCTCGAATATCCTGTTAAATTGAGAATAGGTTTATTTCAACCTTTCACCGAGCCTGCCATCACCCCTTTAGTAATGTGCTCGGAGAACAGCACATAGATGAGAATGGATGGGAGGCTGATCAACGTTAGCACTGCGAATTGTGCTCCATAATTGCTTGAATAGAGCCCTTTGAATTGAATAATGGAGAACGGTAGCGTCTTTAGGGAATCCGAGCTAATGAACGTAAGCGGATTAATGAAGTCGCTCCAACTGGACAGGAAAACCATGACGCTGATGGCGGCTATCGCCGGTTTACAAAGCGGAATGACGATGCGCAGCACCAATTGAAATATGTTCAGGCCATCGATAACGGCGACTTCCTCCATCTCGCGCTGCAGGCTGTAGAGAAATCCCGTTAGAATAAATGTGGAAATCGGCATATAGAAAGCGATGCCGGGCAGGATTAGGGACAAATAGGTGTCAAGTATGCCGATGTTCTTGAAGATAGTGAAGTTGGCAAGCAGCGTTGTCTGAACCGGAATAATCATCCCGATCATTACGACACTGAGCACCGTCGTTTTCAATTTCCAGAGCATACGTGTCAACGCATATGCCATAAAGAGGGAAATAAACGCTGTAGTGACGATAGTCATCGCTGTAACGAACACGCTGTTTAGAAAAAACCGCGGAACTTTCCCATGTTCGAAGGCATCGAGATAATTTTGCCAATGGGCAGGATTGGGCCACTTCAGAATCGTCGAACCGAAGAAATCGTTGCTGCTAAGTAAAGAGAAATTGATCATCCAAAGAAACGGGAAAAGCTGAAGCACGACGATGACCCCAATCAGGAGCCAAATCACAATTATTTTTAACACTGACAGCCTCTCTTTCATGCCGCACCCGCTTCCGATTTCATGAATCTGTTCATCAAATAAGTGATGAACAGACAGAGGATTACGAAAGAGACCGAGATCGCGTTTCCATATCCATATCGATTCAGGCTAAACGCCTCTTCGTACATATAGGTAAGAGGCATATGCGTTGTTTGGAAAGGTCCACCGTTGGTCATCAGCTTCGTAATATCGAACATCTTTAAAGAGGCGATGACCGCCAAAATTGCGTTCACTTTGATTATAGGCATAAGCATCGGAATGTCGATCCTTATATGAATTTGAAAGTTGGTTGCACCGTCGAGCTTGGCTGACTCATGCAAATCAATGGGAATTCCCTTAAGCCCGGTATAGTACAGCAAGAAAGCATAACCGAAGCCGCACCACATGGAGACGAGAATGATGCACCAGATGGCTGTTTTTGGATCTCCAAGCCAGTCATGAGTGAGCTCTGGCAAGCCGACGATCTCGAATATTCGATTAAGCAAACCGAATTGCGTGGAGAATATGTTGTTCCATATCATCGCCCCTACTACAGCCCCGTTGTAAAGCGAAGCGCCCCGCCTGGCATG
>JACMJI010000043.1 GCA_014380705.1 Gorillibacterium sp.
ATCTGCGTGAGCGGAAAGGGTGGTAGCCGCTGGTCTGACACTGATTGGAGAAAGCAATTAACCATAAATTAGAAATCGTATCTAAAAAGCCGAAGACCTATCAGATCTTCGGCTTTAACTTATGAGAAATTATTTATTTCGCCGTAATGAATCGTCTGGGTCGTCGGCACCTGCACCATTTAGCATATCCGTTCCATTAAATACATTGGTCAGTGGGGCAGCCGGGTCAACCGGACTATTAGGAGAAATATCATCTGCATCAGGTACGGAGGACATCGCAATTAGTCCGGCAAGATAAGCATTAAACCCTGAGTGAGTATCGTCATTCTCGCCCATTGGTGGATCATCGGCGGTAAGCTCTTCATTAATTCCATCCTCAGTCAGCGGAACATAGGGTGTTACGGGGCCACTTCTAGCCGTCCACGCCGGGGTTAACGTTTCATTGGGCGTCAGGTCACTGAACATCCTGTTCGTTTGACCCGCGTTCTTCTCTTTATTATTATCAGGCATTAGAGATCCTCCTTTAGCTATAGGAATGCTTCAAGTTCAAACGTTCCTATAAGGGTTAACCTTCCCCGACCTGAAGAGGATTATGCCAGAGTATACAATTCATTTATAACAAAAACAACCACCATGCTCATAAGCTACTGTGGTTGTTTTGTTGTTTTTATTGCGACTAAGCGGTCACATCGCGCTTGCTGAAAATCCCCCAGGACATCAAGTTAAGTATGACAAAATAAGCAACGAGCACAACGATGGAAAAAGTGAGTGTCATGTCATCTCTTAATGGGGTACCCTCAATGTATCTAATTAGGTTAGTGTTAGCGAACAAATAATACTTGATCCAGGAATATTTACTGAGGAACTGGATCATGATATCGCTCAGGAATAGAATCGCCATAGACAGTCCGATCGAGAGTGAACTGCTGCGGAACAGGGTTGAGATCGTGAAGGCTAGAGTCACAGTCATCAGAAGGGTGACGGAGGACAAGCCGTAAGAGAATAGCACATGAAGGGACATCGCTTGCTCATGAACCATGCCATTTCCAGATACATATAAGTGGGGCAATATACTACCCTCAAATCCATAAAGTAGACCATTGGTGACATAAGCTATAGCAAACAAGAAGATCAGCATACCTAAACTAAACAATAAGCTTGCTAAATATTTCGATAGCAGGATCTTGCCACGACGGTTTGGTCTGATAAGAAGCATCTTGATCGTGCCGGAGGAGAACTCTCCTGCAATGGAATCAGCAGCAATAATAACCGTAAATATCGTCACCAGAATGATGAGATTTCCCATCTCTAGAACACCGCCCCAGATTGTACCGGAAGGAGGAGCGATATCTTCTTTTATTCGGTAATCGTTGATGGCAATGGTTTCGGTGAAATGGCGGGTGGTCTCATCTGGGAGTTTCTCATCCTTCAACATTTTCTGGAATGAGGCGGTCTGCTCCGTTGCTTGCTGCTTCCAATTCCCAGGGTCTGGCTGATTCCTCTCGATAAGGATTGAAACCCCAATGATAAGAGCTCCAAGCAAAAGGAACATGATCCAGGTACGCATGCGACGATATATTTTCATGTTTTCATTACGGACTAGATTAAGCAATTCGTTCACTCCCCGTCATTTCCAGAAATTTATCCTCGAGACTCTTTGTAATTGGCTTTATACCGTAGACACGCACGCCTTCACGTACCAATGCAGCTATAAGATCGGCGACCTCTTCGCGTTCGGCAGAAACCTCTACGCCCGTCTCGACGATTTCAACATCCCCGGCGCAGGTAAGCGCTCGTTTCGCCTTTTCTGGTGAGTCTACCTCGATAAGGAAACGGCTAGCTTCCCCATGTGCGACAAAATCCTTCATAAGCTTTACATCAATTAATCGACCGTTCTGAATAATCCCAATTCGGTCGCACATCAGTTCCATTTCAGCAAGCAAGTGGCTAGAGACAACGATAGAGATATTCTCCTCTTGAGCAAGCTTCCGTAAGTAATCACGCAACTCACGAATACCTGCGGGGTCCAGCCCGTTGGTTGGCTCATCCAGAATCAGCAGTGAAGGCTTGTGTAAAAGCGCTTGGGCAACACCGAGGCGCTGGCGCATACCCAGTGAATATCGCTTAACTTTATCGTTTATGCGATTCTCGAGTCCAACTAAGCGAACAACATCATTGATTCGTTCACGAGAGACACCGCCAGGCACCATCCGGGCAAAATGAATTAGGTTCTGATAGCCAGTCAAAAACTTATACATCTCAGGATTTTCGACAATGGCACCAACATGACGAATGGCTTTTTCAAACTCTCTAGTAATACTGTACCCTTCAATTAAGATATCGCCCTCGGTAATTCGCATTAACCCGACCATCATGCGGATCGTCGTTGTTTTTCCTGCTCCATTCGGTCCAAGAAATCCAAATACTTCACCTTTCGGGACCTCAAAACTTAGATGATCAATCAAGGTTTTTCCACCAATTCTTTTGGTCACACCAATCAGTTTGATTGTTGGTTTATCCATGTCTTTTATACCCTCCATTTTACCTTAAGCTGTCCCCCATTTGGTTACAGCGGTATTGTTTACTGTATCGCACAGCGCCAAAAGAAGCTGCCAGGCGTTTATCCTTGTAAATAGTCTAGGGGATAAAGAGGGAGATAAAAACCGACCAAGGACCATTTAATTACCAGACTAAAGTCGAGTAGAGGGGGAAAATGGTAAATAAGTCATGCTACAGCTTAATGGTTATAAAAAACTGTTGGAAATGCAAATTTTAAACGTGGAAAATAATAAGTTGTGCACAATTGAATTGTTTGCAATTTATATATACAATAGGGATATCAGAAAATAAACCTAGCAAGCAAAGAGGAGAGAATTGTTTATGATGAATTCGATTTACGACTATTCGCCCCTGAAGCCAAACGGAGAGTCACAACCTTTGCGTGACTATCAAGGAAAAGTAATCCTAGTCGTCAACACAGCGAGCAAATGCGGCTTTACACCTCAATTTAAAGAGCTTCAGGAGCTATATGAACGTTATGAAAGCCAAGGCTTTACGGTTCTCGGCTTTCCCTGCGACCAATTTAAGGATCAAGAGTTTGGTGACATCACAGAAACACTGGATTTTTGCCAAATTAATTATGGAGTTAAGTTTCCGATGTTCGCCAAAATAGATGTAAAGGGTGAACAAGCCTCACCGCTTTTTGTTCATCTGAAAAAAGAAAAAACAGGCTTTGCCGGCGCCGAAGTGAAATGGAATTTTACGAAGTTTTTAATTGATCGTGAAGGGAATGTAGTCTCGCGTTTTGCACCCCTTACCAAACCAAGCAAGCTTGGGAAAGATATCGAAAGCCTTTTGGCCAAAGAAACAACCAATAAACGACTTCGCTAAAGGTCATGAAGGGGGGGCTTACAACTCTATGCCGGGGAAAAACCAAGATGAACCTGTCCATGACAGCAGGTTAAACCTTGAAAACCAGCTATGCTTCGCTATTTATGCTGCATCGAGAGAAATGACAAAGTTATACCGCCCCTTGCTTGATAAACTTAATATTACCTACCCTCAATACCTGACATTACTTGCTTTATGGGAGCAGGATGGTATAACGGTAAAAGAAATCGGAGAACGACTTTACCTTGACTCGGGCACACTTACGCCACTTCTGAAGCGGATGGAAGGGCAAGGACTCATTCTTAGAGAACGAGTGGTGTCGGACGAGCGTAAAGTTACGATTACCTTAACTACCGCTGGTCAGGCCTTGAAGGAGGACGCTTACTGTATACCGGAAAAAATTCTCTCCTACAACAAAGACTCTGGGATCATGTTTGAACAATTGTTCCGGGATGTTAATCAGCTACTCTCGAGTCTGCGGCAAGCCAATCAGCACAGATAGCTGACTTGAACCTAAGAAACTGTACCGTAGATAGCGGGGTACAGTTTTTTTTGTTTGTTCACAAAATTGTACTATGTTTTTGGGTGGAAAAGCGGTAAAATTCCGTAGAGATTATTAAGAATAACTTTGTCCATTGTAGGAAGTATATAAGGGACTTGCTCCTTTTGCTGTGAGTGAATTAGGTATGTGAGCTTTGTATGTAAGTCGCGAGGATTTGTGGATATTCTAAGAACGAGGAGGTCACCATGAAAAAGATCAAACTTCATCTTAATCGCCGGGATATTATCCTTGTGGTATCTATTTTTTTCACTGTCTTCCTTGTTGGTGTTGGGATTTATGCGGCGTATATCTATAATAAAGCGAATGAAGCGATTGATAAAATGGCTGCTCCCCATACAACTAACCAGCCTTCACATGAAGCAACTCCTCGAAAAACTTTTGAAGCCACGGGTATTAAAAAGGTCGAAGGCTTGCGGCCGATGACGTTTATGTTAACCGGTGTCGACAGTCGAGATGGCAGTGACGGCTCAATGAACACCGATGTTATGATGATGGTAGCCCTTAATCCTCAAACGAGTTCGGCCACCATTATCTCAATTCCAAGAGACTTAGAGGTAAAGCCAGGCGAGTTTTCCGCACACAAGGTTAATTATTTTTACCCCTACTATTACAATAGCGATAAAACTACAGCGATAACCAATGCAAAAAGTTTCTACAGCGACCTATTTGGTATACACCTTGATTATATGGCGGTCATCGATTTTCAAGGTTTTGTCCAAGTTGTGGATGAACTTGACGGATTAAAGCTAGACGTGGACATGGATATGAAGTACGTCGATCATGAGGATGGTACGAATATCAACCTTATGGAAGGTCTTCAGAAGTTAGATGGCAAAAATGCTCTTGATTTTGTTCGTTACCGCAAGTCTAACCGCGGCACCGCCGAATCCTCAGATTTTGCTCGTAACCAAAGGCAGCAGCAGGTTATTAAGCAACTCGTAGATAAACTTGGATCATTAAACGGTTTAGCTAACTTGGGCGATATTTTGGAGATCGTTGGCAGTAATGTGAAGACAGACATTCCGGCAGATACGCTTCGAACATGGATTAAGTCATTCCAAGAACTAAAGCCCGATCAGATCGAATTTATTCATTTGGAAGGTGAATGGGAGAGCCCATACATTGTCCCTAAGGAAGAGGATCTTAAGGCTGCAATTATTGCGTTCAAGAGTCGGGTCAGTTTAACAAAAGGAACTTCTTTGGAGCCTGAGGATCTGACTTCCAAAATAGGATTAGTCCCATCATCCTAATCGTAACAGAAGAGGATTCCGAAGCAGCCCAGTTAATGATACAAAACTGTAAGCGGCAACAAGTAACCAGTAACGGGCACGGGCAAACGTAACCAGCTACGGGTAACCAGTTTCCAGCGTATTCATCAAATATACTCAATTCACCTTAGGGAGTAAGTCAAAAGCTAGAGGTAAATTTCGAAGCCATTTAGACCTAAGCCCAACAATGGGGCTCGGGTCTTTATTGATTTATAAGAATTTATAAGAATTTATAAGGAAAGATTAAGCATTTTAAGCTGTTTTTCATGTCCTGGAACCCAACTCCATTGAATTAGTGAACCTATATTCCTTATTCCTGAAGCAAAATTCACTAAATCCCGCTGAATTTGAGGTATAAAGGAAGTAGTGAAGCTAAGTTCCTGATTAAGGATACCCAGCTTCGTGAATAGTGGAAATTTGCTTCACTAAAGTTAGAATTATGCTTTTTCGCAACCAAATAGTGAAGTTAGCTTCAGTATTAGTGAGTCTAGGTTCAGATGTGTGGAGGAAGGCGGTTAATAGTGAAGTTAGCTTCAGGGATGTTGGGAATCAATGGTCCGCTACCAAGGTCGCTTCTTACCAGCCCATGAGGTTTCCCTTATAGTCGAGATAAAGGGGGCCGTCAAGATCAGTCTCCGTGGTAACCAGCTAAGAATACCTGTTGCGGAGTCATCAAAAGCAGTGTACATCATGCGCAGCTCCTTTAATCTCCATTATAATTTTCAATAGCGCGAAGAAATTCCATTCCACTGCATGGCAGATTACCTGAAAAGAATCATAATAACTCATGTGTTCACAACCGGGTAGATGAGAATGATATTCATCACTTCGTCTGTTGAAAAAGCGGGTTTTAATAATCAAATATATTTCCCCGAATGAACCGAGATAAATTGTCGAAAAAGACTGAAAACTCAGCCTTTATGTTAGCTGTTACAAAGTGTTCAAGGTTCTGTTATACACAGCCTATTTTTTAAATTCAATACGCTCAATAACACATAAGGAAAAGCTTTAGAAAATGAAGACCCTACAGGGCACGCCTTTTGCTAAGAATGGCCAAGCTAACTAGAATCTTTTATCACAAAAAGAACCTTTTTTATTTCCAAGTAAAGCAGGGGAATTGCTGCCTGTTGTACAGATTTTCTTGATCTGCTCCTTTTTCGCGTGGAATATCCCTAGTAAAGTAAATTTGATGTGAAAATCTATTTAAAAAAGTGCAAATCATGTGAAGTAATTCACTTAAGTGGAAGCTTTTTTGAAGTACAATGGGTTACGAAGGAAGTGGCTCACTGAATAATCCGCCGCTTAGGAAGGAGGAATACGTAAAATGGAAGCATTGCTCACCAAACTTTATGAGCAGAATGAGCTGACTAAAGAAGAAATCGTTTATTTCCTCCAGCATCTAACCCCTGAGCTCAAGAAGCGGTTGTTTCACTTGGCGGATGAAACCCGGAAGAGGCACTATAATAAAAGTGTTTTCATGCGTGGCTTAATTGAATTCTCTAACTTCTGTAAACAGGATTGCACGTACTGTGGTATTCGCAGATCCAACTCTGATGTGGACCGCTATCGACTGACTGAGGAAGAGATCATGGAATGCGCAGAAGAGGGATACGAGCTGGGCTACCGGTCGTTTGTCCTGCAGAGTGGAGAAGATTTTCGCTTCACAGAACAATTGATGATCAGCATCGTCACGAGCTTGAAGAACCGTTTTCCAGATGTGGCGATTACTTTGTCCGTTGGAGAACGCAGCGAAGCGTTTTATCGCGCACTGTACAACGCTGGAACAGATCGGTACTTGCTGCGGCATGAAACCGCCTCACGTTCGCTCTATGAATCTTTGCATCCAGGCATGTCTTACGACAACCGAATGAACTGCTTGCGTACCCTGAAGGATATTGGCTATCAGGTTGGTGCCGGTTTTATGGTTGGATTACCGGGTCAAACCCCGCTGCATCTTGCAGAGGATCTGCTTTTTCTGAAAGAGTTTCACCCCGAAATGATCGGGATTGGTCCATTCATCCCGCATAGTGCAACGCCCCTTAAGGGTGCTGTCGGTGGAAACGTGGAGGATACACTCGTAATGGTTGCTATGGCGAGACTGTTCGTTCCGGACGCTCTTATGCCGGCTACAACCGCTATGGGAACGCTGGACCCCACAGGTAGAGAGAAGGCTTTAAAGGCAGGAGCTAATGTAGTCATGCCCATTCTGTCACCTCTGAAGGTTCGCGAGAAATATGCACTCTACGAGAACAAGATTTGCACGGGTGATGAAGCTTCACATTGCAGAAATTGTATTGAGATGAGAATCGTAGCCGCAGGCTATGAGATTGAGCTCGGCCGTGGTGATAACTGCAACTTTGTTAACACACCAGAGTAGGAAATCACGCTCTGATCGGTCGTTCTAACAGCTTCGTGTATGATTTTACGTATGATTGCTTGAATCCATTATTCTTTTAGACAGATCGAAAGATTTGCAGGGAGAGAAGGATTTAAAGCTTCATTAATACAAAGGAGGAAACCAGATGTCTACTTTACCGAAGAAGAATGCGCTCGGCTTTTTCGAAATCCGTCTTGAGTCAATTGGCGGACTTGGTGCCAACCTCGCGGGTAAAATGCTTGCTGAGACAGGCGCTATCGAATTGGGCTTTAACGCGGCCAACTTCTCGTCTTACGGTTCCGAGAAAAAAGGGACACCAATTAAAACTTTTGTTCGCTTCTGCGATGCAGAGGTTGATATTCGTGACCATAGTCCGATCGAAGAGCCCCACCTCGTAGCGGTTTTCCACGAAGCTCTTTACAAGAATGTAAATGTTGTTAGTGGAATGCAACCAGACGGTGTTATCCTAGTTAACACAACGCGCGACTTCGATGCCGTTCGTACAGACCTCAAACTTGAATACGGTACAATTGCTATTGTCGATGCTATGGGCATTGCCGTTGAAGAGAAAACCAAAGTAAACACCTCGATGCTAGGCGCAATGTTCCGTATTTGTGACTTTCTTGATCCGGAAGCGATGCGTACAGTTATTCGTAGAACCTTTGAGAAAAAATATCCGCTGCTTGTTGAGCCTAACATCCGTACCTTCGATCGTGGCTACAACGAAGTGAAATTTAAAACCTACGATGTACCCGTGGGAACCGAAGCGAAGCCCTTCAAACGCGCTCAGTCCCTGCTTGGCTATAAAACTCAAGTGCCTGGTGGCATTATTATGGCCCAAGGTAACAGCATACTTAAAGACCTGAGTGGATCCCGTGCAGGCTTCCTGCCAGAATTCAATGCTGAGAAATGCATTAACTGTGCGGCTTGCGATAATGTTTGCCCCGACTATTGCTTTGTTTGGGAGTCCGGTGAAGACAAGCGTGGCAAGCAACAGCAGTTCCTTCGCGGTATCGATTATCAATACTGTAAAGGCTGTATGAAATGCATTGAAGTATGTCCAACTGATGCTCTGACCAGTCGTCGTGAAGAAGTTGGCTATGCTGAACAGAATCGCGTTGCCCAAGTGTTTAAGTAAATCGAAAGGGAGGATACGAAAAATGGCTGTTAGTGAAAATAAATTGACAGAAGTTGTACCTGCTGAGCAAGTCACCTACTTCGAATCCGGTAATGAAATGGCTGCGACAGCTGCTGCTCAAATCAATTACCACATCATGGGATACTTCCCAATTACGCCTTCCACGGAAGTTGCTCAATATTTGGACCAAATGAAAGCTCGTGGACTGCATGACATTCAACTAATCGCGGCTGACGGTGAGCATGGCTCTGCCGGGATTTGCTACGGCGCAGCAATGGCTGGCGCTCGTGTTGTCAACGCAACCAGCTCCCAAGGCTTCCTTTATATGTTGGAGCAACTGCCAACGCAATCCGGAACACGCTTCCCAATGGTGCTTAACCTCGTTACTCGTGCAGTTAGTGGACCGCTAGATATTCGTGGTGATCACTCTGACTTGTATTATGGTCTTAACACGGGTTGGGTTATCCTGACGGCCAGCACACCACAGGCTGTGTATGATATGAACATCATGGCACTTAAAGTTGCTGAGCACTCTGAAGTTCGTCTACCTGTTATCGTAGCTTATGATGGCTTCTTCACATCCCACCAGAAGCGCAAAGTACAATATTTCAAAGACAACAAGGTTGTCCAGGATTTCGTAGGTCCGAACCCGAACCACAACTATCCTAACACCTCTGACCCATCGCGTCCGGTAACCATCGGTGCACATATGGGTGGCGATGATCTAATGAACAACCATTACCAGATGACATTGGCTTTGGAAAAAGCTGGTGAAGTTTACGAGGAAGTTGCTCGTGAATATGCTCTACTGTCTGGTCGCGAATATCCTACGCTCGAATTGTACCGTATGGAAGATGCTGAAGTTGCTGTGTTCATGCTCAACTCCGCAGGTGAGTCAGCAAAGGATACCGTTGACGCTCTTCGCGCCAAAGGCATCAAAGCGGGCTTGGTTCGTCCAAACATCATCCGTCCATTCCCAGCTGAACAAATCCGTAAAGCTATGAAGAATGTTAAGGCACTGCTTGTAGGCGAGCGCGCTGATTCCTATGGCGCTCAAGGCGGTAACCTGACTCACGAAATTCGTTCTGCTCTACAGATCGATCCTGAGAACAAAACGATCGTCCTTTCCCGTATCTTTGGTTTAGGCGGCAAAGACTTCTATGCAGACGATGCGATGAACTTCTACCAACTGGCAATCGAAGCAGCTGATAAAGGCTATGCTGAGAAACCTTTTGACTATTATGGCTACTACCCTGGTGAAGAGAAAGATGCGATTGTTCCAGTTATCGAACCTTTACATGGCGACGCCTACAAGACTGGTCTAATCAATGTTACCCAGAACGAAGAAACCGGTCTGCTGAAAGTTAAGCTTCCACCACTTCGTCAATTGACTGTTAAGCCTCATCGTATGGCTCCCGGACATGGCGCATGCCCAGGTTGTGGCGCACTTTCAGCGCTAGAGCTGTTCTTTAAGGGTATCGAAGGCGACATCGTTGTCCTCTTCCAAACGGGTTGCGCTTATGTTGTAACAGCAAGCTATCCTTACTCTTCCCACAAACAAACCTTTGTACACAATCTATTCCAGAACGGTGCTGCTACGCTAGCCGGTATGGTTGACGCCTTCTATGAAATGAAGCGCCGCGGCGAAATCAACGTTGCTGATGATGCTACCTTTATCATGGTATCTGGTGATGGCGGTATGGACATCGGTATGGGTGCAGTCATTGGTGCGGCTCTTCGTAACCATAAGTTGATTATCCTTGAGTACGATAACGAAGGGTATATGAATACCGGTTCGCAATTGTCCTACTCCACTCCAATGGGCCACATGACCAGCACCTCTGGTGTCGGCAAAGCCCAAAAGGGTAAAAAAGGCCACCACAAGGATACAGCACAAATTTTGGCGGCATGTAACATTCCTTATGTATTTACCGCTGCTGAATGTAATCCACAGGATTTGTTGCAAAAAGCAGCAAAAGCACAGTGGTACGCTAACAACGTGGGTACAGCATACGGTAAGATTCTCTGCGCATGCCCACTGAACTGGAAATCCGCAGATAACAACGGTAATGATCTGGTGAAGCTAGCTGTTGATTCTTGCTTCTTCCCACTTTATGAAATCGAGCAAGGAATCACCAATATCACTTACAATCCTGAAGAAAAAGGCAAGCGCGTTGCTCCAGTTGAATGGTTGAAGGGAATGGGTAAATCCAAGCATCTTCTGAAGGATGAGGAACAGCTGCAAGCCTTCGAAACCGAAATCGAGCGTCGTTGGAACCGTCTGAAGCTTAGACACGAAAACTCAATGCTCTAAGAAGAAACGGTTTAGGGCCCGTTCTTAACAGGACGGCCCCCCTTCTTCAAAAACGATTTCACCATGCTAAGGGTTGTATAAAAGATGGGTCTACTGAGGCCGGCAGTTAACGGCTGCTGGCCTCTTTCATTCTAAATGAAAATCATTCTCAATTGATTATTCTCGTTATATGATTCTACTATTTCTCCGATAAACGCACGGCATCATTGGATGCCGATGATGTTTATCCTTAAGTGAAGGGAGCATTCATGATGGAACAGCAACAATCCTGCAACTGCGGGGGCGTAGCCGAAGCCGACGAGAAGTTGGAAAAGGTACAGTCCGCGATTGAGCAGTTCAAAATGATCAAAGGCGCTTTGATCCCTGTGCTACATGAAGTACAGGATATTTACGGCTATCTGCCTGAGCATGTATTGAAGGTCGTCTCTACAGAACTTAACCTACCTATGAGTGAAATTTATGGTGTAGCATCGTTTTATCATTTCTTTTCCCTTACACCTAAAGGTGAGAATGTTATCCGTGTTTGTATGGGTACCGCTTGCTACATTAAAGGCGCACAAGCTCTGCTTGATCGCTTAAGTATGGAACTCAAAGTTCCTGTTCAAGGAACAACAGAGGACAACAAGTTCACACTTGAAGCTACCCGCTGTTTGGGTGCTTGCGGTCTTGCACCGGTCTTGACGATTGGCGAGAAAGTATACGGACGCCTTGTTCCCAATGACGTACCGAAAATTCTTAACGAATACAAATGATTGTCTTGCGCTTTACGCGCATTTTAAACGGGAGGTATTGGCATGAAGCTTTTAACAGATCTTGATGCAATCAGAACGCTTACACAGGGTCTTCTGGAAAACCGGAAAATCACCGGAGAATCTGCTGGTTCCATCCAGTTCAGGTCAGTGATGGTGTGTGGCGGTACAGGATGCACATCTTCGGACTCCAATAAGATCATTGCTGCTTTGGAACATGAAGTTTCCAACCACGGCATTCAAGACAAAGTGGAAGTCGTACGTACAGGCTGTTTCGGTCTTTGCGAGCTCGGCCCAGTTGTTATTGTTTATCCAGAAGGCGTTTTCTACAGCCGCGTTGAAATCAAGGATATTCCAGACCTGGTTGAACAACACTTGCTGAATGGCAAGCCATATGAAAAAATTATTTACGATAAGACCAAAGTGAATGGTGAAATCCTGAACTTTGAAGAAACTGATTTCTACAAGAAACAAGTTCGGATCTCCCTACGTAACTGTGGAATCATCGACCCGGAAGTCATTAACGAGTACATCGGTCGTGATGGCTACAAAGCGTTAGGCAAAGTACTCATGACCATGAGTCGTCAACAAGTTATCGACACGATGAAGCAATCCGGACTTCGTGGCCGTGGCGGCGGCGGATTCTCCACAGGACTAAAGTGGGAGTTTGCATCTAAACAAGATAAAGACCAGAAGTATGTTATTTGTAACGCTGACGAAGGAGACCCAGGTGCGTTCATGGATCGCTCGATCCTAGAAGGCGACCCTCACTCTGTCATTGAAGCGATGGCAATTGCTGGTTATGCTATTGGTTCGAACCAAGGCTTCGTCTACGTTCGTGCGGAGTACCCAATTGCCGTTCAACGTCTTGTGAAAGCGATCGACCAAGCTCGTGAATACGGATTGCTTGGTGACAATGTACTTGGAACTGGTTTTAAATTTAATATCGACGTGCGTCTAGGCGCTGGAGCTTTTGTCTGCGGAGAAGAAACCGCATTGATGAACTCCATTGAAGGTCGCCGTGGCATGCCTAATCCAAAACCTCCTTTCCCGGCTGTTGAAGGACTTTGGGGTCAACCAACGATTATCAACAACGTGGAAACACTATCTAACGTTGCCCAAATTATTCTTAAGGGCTCGGAATGGTATGCAAGTATCGGAACGGAGAAATCCAAAGGTACGAAAGTTTTCGCACTTGGTGGTAAAGTTGTTAACACTGGACTTGTTGAAGTTCCAATGGGTATTACCCTACGCGAAGTTATTTATGAAATCGGCGGCGGGATTCCTAATGGGAAGAAATTCAAAGCTGTCCAAACGGGTGGACCTTCCGGTGGTTGTTTAACAGAAGAGCATCTGGATTGTACGATCGATTTTGATACACTGACCAGTCTTGGTTCAATGATGGGCTCTGGCGGTATGATCATTATGGACGAAGATACTTGTATGGTTGACGTTGCCCGTTTCTACCTGGATTTCACGCGTGACGAGTCTTGTGGTAAATGTACACCATGCCGTATTGGAACCAAGCGTCTGTTGGAAATGCTTGATCTTATCACAGAAGGCAAAGGAACCATTGAACATCTTGACAAGCTTCAGAATCTCTCGGTTCAGATCAAGAATGCTTCCCTTTGTGCACTGGGTCAAACGGCTCCAAACCCGGTATTATCCACCGTTAAATTTTTCCGTGAGGAATATATGGCCCATATTGCCGACAAAAAATGCCCGTCTGGCGTCTGTAAGTCCTTGATTTCTTATGAAATCAATGCTGAATTATGCCGTGGTTGCAGCCTTTGTGCACGGAAATGCCCAAGTGACGCCATTACCGGTAAGGTTAAAGAGCCATATGTGATCGATTCAGTTGCATGTATCAAGTGTGGCGTCTGCTTCGATGTTTGTAAGTTCAAAGCTGTAGCGATAGTCTGACGATAGGAGTGATCAAGTTGGATACGATTAAAATTATGATCGATGGGATCGAGACAGAAATTTCTAAAGGGACAACTGTTCTCGAAGCGGCCCGTGATCTCGACATTCATATTCCTACCCTGTGTTATATGAAGGGTGTTAACCATTCTTCCAGTTGCCGTGTGTGCGTTGTTGAAGTGGGTCCAAGACTCATTGCATCTTGTACGCTGAAAGCGGAAGAAGGCATGAAGATTCAAACCAACACGAAGAAGGTTCGTGATGCTCGCAAGGCTTCCGTAGAGCTTATGCTTTCTGATCACGACCGGGAATGTCTCAGCTGCTCACGCAGTGGTGGCTGTGAGCTTCAAACGGTATCGAATGATCTGAATATCCGTCAAGTATCTTACGTTGGTGAAAAATCCAGCCAAGAAAAAGACTATACCTCTCCATCTATTATGCGTGACGCGTCGAAGTGTATCCTTTGCGGCCGCTGCGTTGGAGCTTGTGGAACGTTACAAACTGTTAATGCGATCAGCTTCGCTAAGCGTGGCTTTGATACAGTTATCTCTACAGCATTTGGTCGTCCTTTAGACGAATCAACCTGTGTTAACTGTGGCCAATGCATTATGGTTTGTCCCGTAGGTGCTCTAACTGAGCATGAGAATATCAATGATGTATGGAATGATCTTGCGGATGCAAGTAAATATGTTGTTGTCCAAACTGCACCTGCCGTACGTGTTGCGCTTGGTGAAGAGTTCGGAATGCCTGTTGGAACTCGTGTAACTGGCAAAATGGTTTCTGCACTGCGGAAGCTTGGTTTTGACAAAGTTTTTGACACCAATTTTGGTGCGGACTTGACGATCATGGAGGAAGGTACGGAGTTGATCTCGCGCCTTACCAGCGGTCAAAATCTACCGCTTATGACGTCCTGCTGCCCAGGCTGGGTTAAATTCATGGAGCATAACTTCCCGAACATGTTGAATAACCTCTCCACCTGCAAATCACCGCATGAAATGGAAGGCGCGATCGTCAAATCCTTCTTCGCTAAGAAGATGGGGATTGATCCAAAGAATATCGTCGTCGTTTCGATTATGCCTTGTACCGCGAAGAAGTTCGAGGGTGCACGTGATGAGCTTTCTAATGAAGGGATGCAAGATGTCGATTGGGTACTTACCACTCGTGAGCTTGCTTCAATGATTAAAGAAGCCGGGATCGACTTTGTTAACCTG
This sequence comes from Gorillibacterium sp., assembly GCA_014380705.1. The sequence goes on from JACMJI010000043.1 coordinate 14,930, forward strand.
AAAGGCGAATCCTTTGACAACCCGATCGGCGAGGGCTCTGGTGCAGCAGTTATCTTTGGTGCAACGGGTGGTGTAGCAGAAGCTGCACTTCGTACGGTTTTCGAAATTACGTCTGGTAAGGAACTGGATACCATTGAGTACACCGCTGTCCGCGGAATGGATGGAATCAAGGAGAACGTAATCGAACTGCCAAATGGCAAGAAGATTCGTACGGCTGTTGTTCACGGTCTTGGAAATGCACGTAAGCTAATGGAAGCAATGGAAAGTGGCGAGAAAAGCTACGAATTCATAGAAGTTATGGCTTGCCTTGGTGGTTGTGTTACGGGTGGCGGTCAGCCAATCGTAGATGCCAAAACATCCGAGATGGTCAATATTCAGGGAGAACGTGCGAAAGCCATCTACAGTGAAGATGAGGCTCAAACGATTCGCAAATCCCACAAAAATCCTTATATCAAAGCGCTTTATGAAGAATTCCTAGGCGAGCCTAACGGTCACCTTTCCCACGAACTGCTGCACACTCATTATGTGAAGCGTTCCAAGTTTTAGATTAACGCCAAAGGACGCATTAGGAGGTTAACGAAATTGCAGAAGGACTGGGAATCAGCAGATTTTATCAATGATGAGGAAATCCTCAG
>JACMJI010000044.1 GCA_014380705.1 Gorillibacterium sp.
AACGGGTCTTGTGAAACTTACCTTGGGCAATGTAGAGCAGTTGCTCCTCACCGTAAAAGTCTTCCAGGTTCAATGCGCATGCCTCACCGATCCGGATGCCCGTGCTATAGAGGAGCCCCAGGAGCGTTTTGTAAGTGTGAGGCCGAATGGAATCCTGCGGCAGCAACTCGGAGGCAGCTGCCAGCAACGCACCGATCTCGGACTTGCTATAGATGTATGGCCGATGCGCCTCTTGAGAGGGTATTTTCCTTATGGACTCTGGCACATACGCGTGCGGATCGGTCTGAGACAGGTATTGGCACACATGCCGTACCACACCGAAGCGGTTACACCGAACGCGTGGAGCAAGGTGCGAAAGTGTTTCCAGATAGCGGTCAGTGATTTGCCGGGTCAGTCTTGGTTCCTCCAGTTTTTCTTCGGACAAGAAGTGGTCGAAGTACCAAAGCAGCCGAGCCTGACTCTGATAATCAGTGCCGGAGAGTTGATGCAGGCTAATGAATCTCTGGATTTCAAGTGCCAGACAACTATGAAATTCTAACGTTTTCATAGCGGCACCTCCTCCGGCCAATCGAGGGGTACTTGGCGCAGACTATTGAAATCGACCTTGCCGTAAATGGAGGTTGTGCTGAGGCAGCGATGGCCCAGAACATCGGCGATGGCCTTGAGAGGGTGACCCTTTTGAAGCATCCTTGTGGCAAAAGCATGCCGAAAGACATGGGAGCCTTCACTCGGAGTTTCAATCCCCACAGCCCGGATCCTTCGCTTGACAATGCCGGTAAGAGTGCTGGCTTGTAATAGAGGTTGATAAGGTGCAAGTTTTGCGAAGTAGCCTTAGGACCGAGCCACTTCAAGAAGGTGGTGAGGTATCGAGCTCGGTGTTCCAGTGTCGCTGCGGCGGCGCACTGGTGATGCGCCATCCACGCAAGGTAAGCATCCAATAGGGGCTGATGAATCTCGTGCTGCGGCAACTGATCGAAAAGTTCCTTTGCGACAAGGTACTCGACGAAACGATTAACTGAATACCGTACCAGCACTAAATGGGATTCCAGAGACCCACGGCACTTACACCAGGAAGGGTATGATTCAAAAAATTCCGCAATTTCTGTTGAGCAGAGAAGATGGTCGGCTGCAACTCCTTGCTGGCCAAGATATTTGTTGAGATGAGAGATGTGCGCTAATAATCTCCAGATGGTATGCCGATTGAAGCCACGCTTCAGCAACCAATCGCAATAACCATCAAGAAGTAACCCTAACGGGCCACTGCGCAGTTTCTTCATCGTCGTGGGGCGAGAATATACCTGTTCAATTTCCATAGCGACCTCCTATTTGCCTAATTATCAGACAATTGGATGCCGGTATGTTGTGAAATTATGTGCTGTTATTTTGGCTGTAAATCCAGGAAGTTGGTGATATTGGGGGGTAATCAATGATAAGGGAAGTCCAACTACACATAAGTTAGAGCTTCACATAATACAGGTTATGTTGAGCTCAACATAACCGGTAATTTTAAATCCCGAAGCTTTTGGATTGTGGCTCGACAAGGATATGCATGATCCGGAACATTTACGCCATCTCTATCAACCATTCCCTGCAGATCAGTTATCGATGTATCGTGTGTCGCCCCTGGTCAATAGCCCGAGGCATGACGGTGCGGACTGCATTGCAAGGGTTTGATTCGATCAATCCGTTTATTGCATTCGAAGGGACTGTAAGCTGGCTGAAGAGCTACCCGCCAGGTGAACAACAGCTGCCGGTGTAATAACCGACAGCTGCAACCCCAATATTAATTCGACGCGTCGAATATATTAGGTATAAACCAGCCACGCTTTTTAATGCTTTTTATCAAAGCAACCATTTCATTCCGAAATTTATCATCCAGATCACTCTCTCCCAGATAGTCAATACACACGGTTTCATTCAAGCTTACGTTGAGTTCGCGCAGAAGTGCAAGCGGCTTCAGCATTTTTTTGGTAGGTGCATATTCCCTCTTTTCTCGGGATGGGAGTTGTCCGAACTCACAATAAAAACAATAAGCATTTTTGATTTCATCAGCATCTCCACAACGAGACAACTGAATTAGAAACCTTTTTTTGGTTTTCCCAGTTCGAAGGCAATCTTCGAGTACCTCCCACGGAATGCGGTTTATCCGAATAAGCTCCGAGACACTGGACTTGGACATACCGCTAAAAACACATAGATTATTCCTATCAGCTCCCATGCCGGCCAGTTTGTCTAGAGCCCTAGCAATCTCTATGACATCAAGATCTTGACGGAGCATGTTCTCCGTTACTGCAGCCGCCAGGATGTTTATCATATGGGCAGGTAGAATTCTTGCCGGAATTGACTTCAAACCTGCCATTTCTGCTGCTGCAAGCCGTTGGTGCCCCGCGATGAGCATAAAACGCTGATGCTCATGTTTATGTACCAGAATGGGTTCTAAAACACCAATTTCTGCAATGCTTGCAGCTAGTGCGGCCAGATGCTTCTCATCCATCAGAATTCTCGGTTGCTGTGGGTTCTGATCTACCAGGTGGATGGGTAAGAATGCGTGAGTAAGTACCTTGGGTATCTCTTGTTGCATGGACGTCTCCTTTTGTCATCGAGTATTTGTATTGAGCCAATTTGATTGAAGTTAAGTTACTAAAATTGGCTACCTAATACCTAGATCAGAGAGGCGTCCGGTTTTATCAGATATTAACGTACAATTTATATCTAACAGTGAGTTTAGATAGAGTCTCATTTACTGTTGCAATATAACATGTGTCAAAAAATAGACTAGTTCAATATTTTGACAAAATTGAAGTAACAATACAGTAATAGTAAAGTAATATGACATTAAGTCACATGAACACCTCGTATATGTCGATGTTCACTGAAAATGAATTGAGCAAAATAATCAAACAACTATGTTCTTTATCAAATCATATGACACCATTTTTTTGACAAAAAGCTCTCAGAAACTTGGTACGAAATTAGCAATAATATCCATCACGAGCAATATCATTTAAAGAAAAGGAGTTTTGTATGTCAGTCAAAGCAGCAGTTCAGGAAGAGCCAAAGCATATCGCGGGGGTGGTGGTTCGGCACTCTTGCGGTGGGCCAAATTTCATTTTTCCTATTTATATTTACCTGTTTTTCTCTAATGGTGGTACACCGCCAAGCCGCTTCAGCAACAGTTGCGACGCTGACTGGGTCCGTTCAAGA
>JACMJI010000045.1 GCA_014380705.1 Gorillibacterium sp.
CTTATCAATGAATTGACCAAGCGACTTAATCAAAGCCTGAAGCTGAATGAAATATTTCAATACGCTATAGCGGAACTCCTGCGAATTTTTAGTGCAGATTATAGTTGTATTCTTCTGTCCGACCAAACAGGGGACAAGCTGCTTGTCCAAGTCTGTAATTTTCCGGATATCGATCAAGAGATTTTCGGTGTCGACGAGGGCTATTCGAGGATTGTTTTTCGTTCAAAGGAGTCTGTCATTGTTTCCGATTATGATAAGGAGCCACTGGTTAAGTCAAAACTGATGGAGCTCACAGGTTGTAGATCTTTGATTGCGTCACCCATTTTTGTCAACGGAGAAGTCGTCGGCGTCATTCTTGTCACGCATCGTGTGCCAAATTATTTTACATATGAGAATTTTAAGTTGCTTAATGTCTTATCAGCGCCGATTGGATTAGCCATTTCGAATGCCTCGTTGCATGCCGAAGTGCGGAGAATGGTCATAACGGATAATTTAACCGGCTTATACACTCGAAGATATTTGGATGACCAAGTTAATTTGCACCAGAAAGAGGATTTGTGTGGTTCACTTATTGTGGTTGATATCGATGATTTCAAACGGATAAATGATACCTTCGGTCATCTCACTGGAGACAAAGTACTTATACAGGTAAGTGAAATTTCAAAAACCAGCATTCAACAGATGGATATTGCCGCCCGTTGGGGAGGCGAGGAATTAGCAGTTTATCTCCCTCATGTTGGCGTTGAACAAGCGAGTATAATTGCTGAAAGGATCCGTATAAGGATTGGGGAGGAATCGGACCCAAGGGTCACTGTGTCCTGTGGGATATCTAGCTGGCATCGTACGGATGAAAAGGTCAGCGTTGAGCATTTATTTTACCGATCAGATATGGCGCTCTATATGGCCAAACGTGCGGGTAAAAACCGAATTAAGCTCGGTTGATGCATTTTCGTTAAAATGAAGGTTGCTCTTCCATAGGGTTTCCATGTATCATGAGGGTAGTAGGCTACATATCTTTTCAACAAATACTGGAGGGATTTCAAATGTCTAATAACGCCGCTATCGTGGAGATTTCTCAAACAGCCAATCAGTTTGGCTCATCCATCGTTTTGCAGTATGAGAATAAGTACATCGATGTAAAGAGTATCCTCGGTTTGTTCACAACTTTGCTTTCAAGTGGTAAGTATGATCTTCATGTTCATGGCCAGGATGCTCAAGAAGCTAAGAAGGCTATGGTCGAAGTGTTTGCTAAGTACAACCTTGAAGTTAATGTTATTCAAGAGTAATTCACGAACATTTGTTTTACAATTTAGGCATCCTCCCTGGGGATGTCTTTTTTGCTACTACATCAGAAAGTATAAATATTAGGTAAGGTTCATTCTGATTCCGCATCGGTAAACGCACGGCGCCAAAAGACGCCGATAGGCGTTTATCTTTGTATCAGTATGTGGAGTAACCTCTTACCTCTCTTGTGCAACGGAACATTTTCGACTAATATAAGAGTAAGAATTGTTTTACGGACAGGGGGAGCATGATGTCTTCATCTGAACTGCTGCTCGATTTAAACGAGAGAGCGCTCACTCTTCTTCAGGAAGATGCTGACAAGATCGAAAAACTCATACAAATTCAGATGGAAAATTTGACCACCCGTCATTGTCCGCTTTACGAAGAAGTTTTGGACACGCAGATGTATGGTCTATCTCGTGAAGTTGACTTTGCCATTCGAGCCAAATTAATATCGGTTGGGTCAGGCCGGAGCCTACTCAGTAATCTTGAACGGAATCTAGCTATTCTCTACGAAGCGCTTGGCTAAAGCTTAAGACTGTAAGGAACGAAGGAATGCAGCTACTCCTACAGGGGGAAAGCTGCTTTTTTTGTGTTCCGCAAGTAAGAGATGGCGTTGACCCATGTTACGCAGAGCAACCAAATATAAACAGCCCTGCACGCAATAGTTGCGCTTGCAGGGCTGTTGTGCGTATATACTTATTTTACAAGAAGAAAAATGCAATTCCTAGAATGAGATAGACCACAAGCAGAAGCACGCCTTCATACCAGTGGGTTCGACCATCTCGCGAAATGGATATAGCAATGAGTGAAGCTACTGCAATCGCAGCCAGTTCATACATAGAGAAGACAAGGTCCATCTCCTGACCAAGAAAAAAACTGACGAATACAAGCACAGGTGCAACGAATAAAGCGATTTGTAAACCACTGCCGACTGCGATTTCTACTGAAGCACCAATTTTGTTCTTTAAAGCCATAAGGATTGCCGCAGAATGCTCTGCTGCATTGCCGATTATCGCAATCAAGAACGCACCAACAAAAATCTCAGAGAGATTGAATCGTTCTGTAACGGCTTCTACCGTTCCAACCAGCCACTCACTGACCAAAGCAACGAGAACTGTAGAAAGGACCAGAAAGAAGATCGACCATCCCTTAGACCAAGCTGCTTCACCATGCTCCATCTGTTCTTCGGACAATTCATTCTTATGGGTAACCATAGAAAAGAACAACCAGAGGAAATAGGCAATAATGAGAATGCCAGCAACGACTAAGCTAAATTGATTCATGTGAATACCCTTGATATCTTTATGGAAAATAGCAGGGAGGATTAAAGCGATCACAGCAAGCAGCATGAGAGAGGAATTATGGGAAGCCATATTCTCATTAAAGCGCTGCTCTTTAAATTTGATTCCGCCAAGGAGAACACTTAGTCCGAGCACCAGTAGCAGGTTGCCGATGATCGAGCCCGTGATACTGGCTTTAACAATTTCAAATAGCTCTGGCTTGCCATGGGTTACTGCATCTTTAATCAGAATAATAGCAATGATTAACTCTGCAGCATTCCCGAAGGTTGCATTGAGAAACCCACCCATTCGCTCACCCGCATAATGAGCAACACTTTCAGTAGCTTTTCCCAGAAAGCCAGCCACAAAAATAATAGCAAGACAAGACAACGCAAACTGTGCAGTTGAACCGAAGCCTGCGAAGTGAGCAATGGCACTCAACATAAAACTAATAACGAGTCCTGTTGTAAACCAATACTTTTTGAACACTCTCTTCACCTCATATGTACAAGATAATTGTTACATGGCTTCCATTATTTTAGCTTATTCATCTTTCTGGAGCAATGGCTAACAGATCACTGTTGTCTTCGTTGACTGGTACTCCAATAACATATTACAATAAGGGTAACGAAAGGGAGTGAGCTGCAATGGACGAACAGGTTCAAACAGGGTTTATTCGCATTTCCGATGATGTAGTGGCAACAATTGCAGGCATGGCCGCAATTGACACACAGGGAATTGCCGCAATGTCCGGTGGAATATCCGAGGGTCTTGCCAAACGACTGAGTGGTAGAAATGCACAAAAAGGTGTGTCTGTTGAAGTTGGTCAGTTGGAAACTGCAGTTGATCTTAGAGTCATTGTACTTTATGGGTATCGATTTCAGGATGTATGTCGTGAATTGCAGCTCAACGTACGGGAAGCAATTGAGAATATGACAGGGCTGCGGGTTGTTGAAGTAAATGTTAAGGTGGAAGGGGTTTCAGTAAAAGATAAGGAAGAGGACTTCAATGAAGAGCCTGTGGCTCGTTTGAACTAGAATCTTACGGCCAACCTTAGCAACACCAAATAAGGAATCAACTCCATGCCATCATAGGACGTGGGTTGGTTCCTTTTTCGTTCATCGATTTAGTGTTTCTTCTTTCTCTCGATCTGCTCTCGGGAAATACCAAGGACAATTCCAATGGAGATAAGGGTAGCGAGAATAGAGGAACCGCCATAGCTGATCAATGGAAGGGTAACCCCAGTCATTGGAATGGTATTCGTGACCCCAAGCAGATTGATTAAGGCTTGTATTCCAATCGTCGACATAATACCGACACCAGCGAGTGAGGCGAATTTATTGGGACAGCGCAGAGAGACAATGATACCACGCCATACGAAAAGCGAATAAATGATTAAGAACACAACAGTCATCAAAAACCCTAGTTCTTCTCCGATAATCGAAAAAATAAAGTCACTGTAGGACTGCGTTAGAAAATGAAGCTTTTGAATACTGTTACCCATTCCAGCTCCGGTAAGACCCCCATGGCCGAAAGCGTAAAGCGAGTTAATCATTTGATACCCTGAATCGGTTGGGTCTCGCCATGGATCGAGCATCGTAAGAAAACGCTCCAGCTGATAGTTCGGTTCCTTAGGATTAAGGAAAGATGGAAGAAATATTTTAAGAAACACCAAACTGCCTGTAAAAACACCGATGGTCAGCAGGTGCTTGGTCCGCATACCACCTACCCATAGAACGGCAAATGCTCCGAGAACTAGGATCGCCGTTGAACCAAAATCAGGTTGCAGCATAATGAGTCCGCCAGTCATTCCGATGATCATAAGGCAGGGAAACAAGCCTTTTTTGAATTTTTTAATTTTCTCCCCCTTATTCGTCACAACAACAGCCAAGTAGAGAATGACTGCCAGCTTGGCAAATTCAGAGGGCTGAAGGTTGATCGGGCCAAGGTCAATCCAACTCTTCGCTGTGTCCCCATTCCCGATGAAGAGAACGAGTACAAGCAGAAAAAGATTTCCGAACCAGAGAAGAAAAACAAGCTTACGTATCAAGGAATAATGAACATTCATAAGAATCAGCATCATGAAAAGACCAAGTCCAACTGCAATACCCTGGGTTATAACAAAACGGAGAGAGTCCCCTTTGTTCTCGTAGGCCGAAATCATTGAGCTTGCACTGTATACCATTAGTAGGCCAAAAGCTGTTAAGATCATCGTCAGGAAAAGGAACAAATAGTCGGGACTATTCTTACGTGATTGATTCATATCTGTTCGATCACTTCGTCCATAGTGATGTGTTCATTTTTCAGGTGCTGCAAGCCAGAGTTTTCTATGAACATGTGCGTGCCTCCTGATTTTGGTCTAGCATCGCTTATCGCAAGTATACAAATTCTATCTTTAGTAATGATAGTATGTTTCTTTACCGACTGCAAGTTGCAAACCGACCAGATTTAGGTTAATAAGTAAACGAAAGAAAAGTCTTAATTATGATATTATGATAAAATAAATGATGGAGCAGGGAGGTAGCCAAAGAGGTGATAACCTATATTGAAATTAAAACAGCGGAGATCTTTTCGGAGATGGTTGCATGGCGCAGATACCTCCATCAGTATCCGGAGCTATCCTATCATGAGCAGAAAACGTCGGAATGGATCGCTGCCAAATTGACCAGCTTTGGACTTGAAGTTCAGCTGGGAGTCGGTGGTTATGGAGTTACAGCCCTGCTGAGAGGTAATGAGGAAGGTCCCACGGTTGCATTGCGAGCAGACATTGACGCTTTACCGATTCAGGATGAGAAGGTTTGCGATTATTCTTCTACAGTACCTGGGGTGATGCACGCATGTGGTCATGATGGTCATACAGCGGCTTTACTCGGTGCAGCAAAGCTGCTGAGTGAAATCAAGAACAAGATTGCAGGAACAATTAAATTTATTTTTCAACCAGCGGAGGAAGTAACGCCAGGCGGAGCCAAGCCGATGATTGAAGCAGGAGTACTGGCGGGTGTAGACGCCATCTATGGTATTCATCTATGGACGCCATTTCCAGTAGGGACAGCTTCAACAAAAGCAGGGGCATTAATGGCGGCGGCTGATGAATTTGACATAGAAATCCAGGGTAAAGGCGGTCATGGAGGCCTTCCCCATGTCACGATTGATAGCTTGCTGGTTGCTGCCCACCTGGTAGTCAACCTGCAAACGGTTGTAAGCCGCAGCTTAAATCCTATTGTTCCCAGTGTCGTTACCGTAGGATGCCTTTCAGCAGGTAAAAGCTTTAATATCATTGCAGACCGTGCAATACTTAAAGGGACGGTTCGTACGTTCGATGAGCCCACACGGCAGCTTGCTCGTAGACGAGTAGAGGAGATCATCGCTCATACCTGCGCAATGTTTGGAGCGGACTATACACTTGATTACAAAATGGGCTATCCTCCGCTTATTAATCACCCTAATGAAACAGAAATTTTTGTCGAAGCAGCTTGCGAGGTGCTAGGTAGGGAGGCAATGAATGAGCCGGAGCTCATCATGGCAGCAGAGGATTTTTCCCATTACCTGAATGAAATACCCGGCAGCTTTCTCTTTATCGGCGCAGGGGGGAGCGGGGCACAATATGCCCATCATCATCCCATGTTTGATCTGGAAGAGCAAGCAATCGGCCTAGCTACGCGAATTCTATGCTCGGTAGCGCTGAAACGACTTGGTATTCGACTTTAAGGGATGCGATAATCGCACCCCGGGTATACTAAAAACCGTTAATCCTATTCCGATAACGGAGGTATATCTATGCAAACAGTTAAAGACATCATGTCACGGGACATCGCCACTGTGAATCAGCACGACAATATCTTTCAAGCGGCCGTATTGATGAAAGAGAAGAACATTGGCTTTATACCCGTAATGAACGAAAACCATGTTGTGGGAACGCTGACAGATCGCGATCTTGTTATCCGCGGGTACGCCCAGAAACATCCGGGATCAACAATGATTAATGAAGTCATGAGCACTAGTATTGTTGCTGTATGCCCAGAGACATCACTTAAAGAAGCAGCCGAGCTGATGGCTACTGAGCAAATTCGCCGCTTGCTGATTATTGAAAAGGGACATTTGGTTGGAGTCGTTGCACTTGGAGATCTTGCTGTTCATGATTCATCGGAGGATCGTGCAGGAGCTGCACTAGGGGACATTTCCGAGCCAGAGCATTACCCGGTACAGTAACCCTAGCGGTGCTGGCTATTCTTTCGTGGGATAATGTTCCTATTGTTGCCTCGACTCCCGCTAAAAAGGTATCGAAGAGGTTGCTTTTACTAGGGAGGTACTTATTTGTCATACTGGAAATGTGTTGGGAAAAAGGTTCTGATCGGTCTTTTTTCCTTGTCTCTTATGGTTGCCCCAAGTCTTATACAGCCGCAGAAGGCTATAGCAGAGAGCATTGCGTTCTACACCTGGCCATCCATTCCTTCTGGAACGATTGGCATCGCCCGTCCAGAAATCAAGTTAAAGATGCGTTTTACCGGATTAACACTGATTGACTATGCTATGAATATAAATGGGAAGCAAGTTCCGGTTAAGTATGATCAGGTCAAGGAAGCATTTACTTTCACACCAACTTCTGCTCTAGCAGCAGGAGTCCATCGCGTCACATTAAAGGTACAATTTAAGGGATATGATCCGAAGACGTATCAATGGAATTTTTCAGTGAAACAAGGTGCCATTGCTGTGCTGCCTGCTATTAGTTCTGAACAAACAGCAGCACTCAAACATATCAACATGATTCGTATGCAGGCTGGATTGAAAGAGGTCAAGCTTAACGCCAAGCTAAACCTAATCGCCGCCGCCCATGCCAAATACCAGCATCTTAATGGGCAAATTACTCATATCGAAACCCGCGGGAAAACGGGTTTTATCGGTGCAACACTATCGGATCGAGTCGCGTACTTTGGTTATAGCACCGATACGGTTGCTGAGGATATCAGTATGCAGCCCAATACGTCCTTGCCTGCTTCCGAGGCCATTTCCGATTTGTTTGATGCGCCGTACCATCGTATCCCTTTTCTTAACCCAGACTTAACAGAGGTTGGTTATAGTCAGGTTGGGAAATTCCATGTCGTTCTCTTCGGAATGGGGGAGAAAGGATCAGCTCCCGTCGTTGTTGCTTCACCTGCTGGAACTCAAGTGCCCGCGAGTTGGGACGGAAATGAAACACCTGATCCTCTTCGTTTTCACGGTAGAGTAAACTATCCGATTGGTTATCCGTTAATCGCCGGGGTTTATGGTAAAAACATCAAGAGAGTAGTCCCCATTTCGGGCTCGCTTGTATCCTCCACAGGAACCGTTTTTACGCTCCTTGTCAACCGTTCAACGACAGATACTTATTTAACAAACGAGGTCCTATATCTGCCCAACTCACCCTTAGCTTCAGGAACGAAATATAAAGCTAAGGTGACGATGAAAGCCTATATGAATGATGGGAGTACTAAGCTGTTTACAAAGGCATGGACTTTTCAAACGGCTGCTTCAGCGAAGTGATAATGAAGTTGTAAAAACCATATGTACAACGGCCAAAAAGCCAGATCCTGAGGGATCCGGCTTTTTTTCACTCTATCAGACTTCCATGCCGCTAGGGCGGCACCACGGATGAATGAAAATGTTCGCGACCATAAAATTCTTCAGCTAGATGTTCAACCTTGTATGATCATGGATTGCATTTGGCAATAATGACATGGAGTCTAGTAAAAGCTCAAACCAAATTCGGTTTATAAGAAAGCGGGTGACGATCCAACATGCCAAGTGCACCTCTGCTCATACGTGGTGAACGGACGTTGCTCCTCGATACAGAGCATCCGGAAGCGATAAAGCTCAAACCGTTATTGCTTGGTTTTGCTGCATTGATGAAAAGCCCTGGACGTCTGCATGTATATCAGATATCCTCTTGTTCGCTCTGGGAGGCTGCGGCTAGTGGGCTTACAGCTAATGAAGTGCAAAGGATTCTTGAACACTATACCCAGCAAGTGCTTCCGCCGGTTGTGCAAACAATTATTAGTCGAGAGATGGCACGCTACGGTATGTTAAGACTTACACGAGAGTCGGAGAAAATAATTCTTCACATAGCTGAGCCCACCTGGTTGAATCGTTTTCTAAATGAGCCTGCAGTCGGCTTCTTACTTACCCAGATATCTCAATGTCAAGCTGAAGTTTCATTAAACGGTCGTGGCCTATTGAAAAGAGAATTGACCCGTTTGGGATATCCCGTTATAGATGAGGCTGGTTTTCATAGAGGGGAGACGCTCCAGATTCATTTAAATTCCAGGGAAAATGGATTTAATCTAAGACCTTACCAGTTGGAAGCTGTTGAAGCCTTTTGCGGGCAAAGCAGTGTCCACGATGGAAGTGGTGTTGTTGTCTTGCCCTGCGGGAGTGGGAAAACGGCTGTCGGGATTGCCGCGATGGCTAGATTAGGCTGCGCCACGTTAATTCTAACGACTAATGTGGTCTCGGTTAGGCAGTGGCAGAGGGAGATTGCTGAGTGGACAAACCTTGGGCCTGAAAGGATCGGCGAGTACAGTGGAGCCATTAAGGAGGTCAAGCCTGTGACTGTAGCCACTTATCAGATCTTAACTCACCGAAGGAGCCGGACCGAGTCTTTTCGTCATATGCAATTATTCAAGGAAAGAGATTGGGGTTTAATTATTTATGATGAAGTTCATCTGCTGCCAGCACCTATATTCCGAGCAACTGCAGACATTCAGGCAACGCGTAGGCTCGGCCTCACCGCTACCCTCGTAAGAGAGGATGGCTGTGAGGAGGATGTATTCTCCCTTGTTGGACCGAAGCGTTTCGAGCTGCCCTGGAAGCAGCTGGAGCAAGAAGGGCATATTGCTCAAGTCAGTGCAGCCGAGCTTAGGGTAAGTATGCCAGAGAATATGCGGGAACGATACAATTTGGCCAAAGCAGGCGCACGCTTTCGTATTGCAGCGGAGAATCCACGCAAGTTAGCACATATGGAACAATTACTGGACCGTCACAAGGGAAGCCCAGCTCTTGTCATTGGACAATATTTGAGTCAGCTTCGCGCGGTCGCCAAGCGGACAGGAGCTCCCTTAATTACAGGAACAACCCCTCATGATGAACGTGAGGTCCTCTATCAACGCTTTCGTGAGGGCAGTCTCATGCTGCTTATTGTGTCTAAGGTAGCTAATTTTGCGGTAGATCTTCCACAAGCTGAAGTGGCAATTGAGCTCTCCGGGGGCTATGGTTCACGCCAAGAGGAAGCGCAGCGGCTAGGGCGAGTCATGCGACCGAAGCCAAATGGTGGTGAGGCTCATTTCTATACACTGGTTAGTAAAGATACAGTCGAGCAGGAATACGCCCGCAATCGGCAGCTTTTTCTATTAAGTCAAGGCTATGTATATCAAGTTGAGGAATGCACAGAAGAGGTTTGAGGCAGGAGTGGGAGGATTTTAAAATGAATCAGAATAGAGGTGTAGATTCGCCTAAAAAAATAGAGCTTAAGGAACGTGTACTCCATACCGCTGTCAAATCATTCTGTGATTGCCCTTTCTTATGGAGTCAGCTTGAAGCAGCAGGAATGGAACAAGGATTATCTGGAGCTGAGCTTGCAGTTAGCAGTGTACTGCTCCGGCGCGCTGGTGAGTTAATCGCTTATAGATTGGCTGATGGCCGTGTGGAATATCGATTAACTCCGGCAGCGATCTATCGTTCATACGGTTCTTTCTGGGGTGCAGAAAAAGGTTCTCTTGAAACAGACAGGGGCGAAACACGTAAGGGAGGCGCCCTTTCTATGTTCCGACTTCTCGCTTATATCGCGAATGAACAAATAGCACTTACCCGTGCAGGAGAGGCGCCAGCTCGATTGCTTGTTAAGCTTGCATCCTTGCTCGGTTTGTCATCCTCGTTAGCAGCATTTTGTTTACGCGCGGCAATTCAGCTTAAGCTAGCCGAGGGCAAACAAGAGCTTGTTTTGAACGCTGCCCACTTGTCTTGCTGGCTGCAACTTAGTCCATCGTGGATGGAAGCGGTCCTATACAAGCTCTGGGTGGATGAAAGTGTACCTTTTGAACCGAAGCTGCGTCATTTTTGTTATATCGGAAATCGGTTTAACGGAACGGCGATCCCGGCAGAAGATCCATATTCGATACTTAAAGCTTATATTGATGTGACAGAGGCTGAACAAGAGGACATCCGGTTTAAGCTTTTGCAACCGATGTGTGCGTTTGGCTGGGCCAGTGTAGAAGAGGCATTTAGTGGTCATGAGTTCTACCGTTTGCTGCTGCCTGACCCGTTCCTATGTTCCATAGAACAACCTCAAACAGTTGCCTGTCAAGGCGAAGCCTCTCCAATGAAATGGTACATTCAACCGGATTTTGAGGTTTGGACCGTTGGAGAAACGAACTATGCCCTGCTTTGGGAGCTTCAGCTTATGTGTGAGGAGCGGAACATTGACCATCATGATTTTTATAGCCTGAGTCCGAGCAGCTGGCAAAAAGCTCTTTCTTCCGGAAGAAGTACGGAGGACTGTCTCCATTTTTTGGATAAGCACAGCATGGGTGGGGTTCCAGAAAACGTCCGTATTGCAGTTTTGAATTGGGGAATAACAAGGGAAGGAGACGAAGAGGCAGCAGAACTAATGAAGAATAGAAGGCAATCTACGTTCGGTTATCCGCGATTGAATGATACACCTGGTCATTTTAACTGTCGTTTGACCACCAGGAATGACGCGTCTGTAATGGAAAGAATGCCCGGCCCAGAAGATCTTTTTCCTGGTCTGAACAACGCACCTCTCTCTTGGTTCAGAGACTGTCGAGCCTATCATACAACGACTAGTCGAGATATAGCAGCACAAGCAATCAAATGGAAAACGTTTCTACGCGTACGAACAGAAACAATGGAACAAATCATTCAGCCCCTACACGTTAGGACTGAAAAAAATGTACTGTTATTGGATGCTTTTCATCAAGGGAAGGCCATGCAGCTGACGCTAAATAGAACGAACAGACTACAGATTCTTTTACCTGAAATGGGGGGCGTATGATATAATAGATTATAATTTGAGTCTTTCGAAGGGAGAATTCAGAGCAGAATGAAACCGATATTAGCTCCGGTCGGCAAGGATCCGTTCATCAACTATACAGAAGGAATGGATCAACGGTTGATGACCTCATTCCTTGACGAAACATTCCTTGAACCGGAGGGGATGGACATGGCTATCATTTATGAACAAGCCTACGAGCTTGGGGATTCTATTAATTCATCCGTCGAAGCGGCGGATTACCTATATTGGCGCAACCGTATGGACACCGATCTTGAAGTTAGCGAGTTGATTCAAAGGTTCTTACGTAAGAAGGACCTTTTTGAGGAAAGCATGCGTTTTGGCCATTTCCATCCGAATTATCATCAGGCGATGCAAGAAGCCGAGCAGGCAAGGCAAGTGATGGAGCAGAATGATGTGATCCGAAATTATAAAAAAGCAGAGAATGAACTAGATGAACTTCTGCTCGTTGTGGCAGAGACTATTGCACGGTCCGTCTCCGAGAGCATTAAAGTTTCGGGGAACGAGGCTGCGAGTGATTGCTCTTCTGGCGGATGCTCCTCAGGTGGCTCCTGTAGTGGAGGGTGTGGCTGATCCCAACTACCACATTGGCGGGGAATGACGCTATAGACGGGCGAAATTATCCTTAAGCAAGCGTTATCCCAGCCGTTGCATTTTTTGTTAGAAGAGCTTGCTGAGTAGAAATTCTGGAATAATCTGACCAACTCGTGTTCCCTGCCAGTTGGTTACATACGGATGATGGAAGTCAGCTAGCTCCGTTAATTCATTTACGGAGAGCAGGTCTAACTGATGGAGTGCCTCAGCTACAGCAGGGTATAATGCCCGTAACGATCCGTCCTCAACCTTGACCGCGATGCCAAGTCCTACTGCTGGCGCTGTCACCGCGAAGACACCTTCTGCGCCAAGCTTGCCGATCAATCGACCTTGTGTAACCTCGATAAGCCTTGTATCAAATCGGTCAGTGCCAGCCAGAGCGAAAGGATGCTTGCGAATGGCGCTGGTAATACGGTCGCAAGCATCTGTATACTTAACCGACAGGTCTTGCGGCTGACCTAGCCGCGCATAGGCATAGGCCAGTGCACGAAGCGGCAACGCGAATACCGGCACACCACAACCGTCTATGCCAAGGGTGATGTTAGCTATGGGTATATTAGACATCGTGCTGATCGTGGTTAACATACGTTGTTGAACCGGATGCTGGGGCAAAGGATAACCTTCCGTTTTTGCACCAATCATCAGGGCAAGCGCAAGCATTCCGGCATGCTTGCCTGAGCAGTTGTTGTGTAATGTTCTTGGTGCTATATTCTCCGCCTTCAAGGCTTCCATTGCAGGCGCATAGTAAGGATAATGAGCTCCACACTGCAGATCCTTTTCTGTAAGGTTAAGCTTTGCCAGGATCCCGGCAGCATGCCTGACATGATACTCTTCTCCATTATGAGATGCGCAGATAAGCGCTAATTCAGCCTCTGTTAATCCAAAGTGCTCGATTACACCTGACTCTACAACAGAGATGGCCTGCAAGGGCTTAGCTGATGACCTGCAGTATGTTATTCGTTCTGGATTCCCTACTGAATATAACAAAGAGCCTGCAGAGTCTGTAACTGCTATATGGATGAGATGGGTGCTTTCCACCAACTCTCCGCGATAAATTTTTATAACTTGCTGCTTAATCACAGGCTAGCACCTCCATAATTTTTGGAGCATAACAAATGGTTACTGATTGATCGCGCTTTATTAAACATGCTAAAGGAAATGAATATAAATCCGTGATAAGAATTGAGGGAATGGACCATGTTTACTGAAAGAAGCGGTCTGATTGTTTGGGTCAATGATGTTAAGCCTGCAAAAAATCTCGAGAAATACGGCACGGTCCATTATATCTCAAAACGAATGAATTATGTAGCGATGTATGTGCATGCAGAACGAGTAGAGGAGACAATCCGCAACCTTCAGCGCCTTCCATACGTCAAAAAGGTAGAGAAATCCTTTCGCAAGGAAATTAAAACCGAATACGACAAAAATATCCCGGACAAAACGCGATTCTATTCTTTATAGCTAATCTTTCTTAAAAAATGAATTTGGAAAGTTAGGCATATAGGAGTAGAATGGTCTGTAAAGTAGTCTTTAAGTCCTGCCTTTTGACTGGAGGGGAGACAGGAGTCATGAAGGACAAAGTTATGGACCGTTGGAGCACCTATGACCCGTTTTATATTGAACTAGGTGGCAAGAAGATAGCAGATATCGTCATTACCCATCACGCCCGCATGCGTTGGACGGATCGGGTGGAGCAAGAGAAAACAGGTTTTTCTGATATCTGTGCTTTTCTATGGGAGAGGCTGAAGAACAGTAATATTAAGCCATACTATAAGAATGAGCAAGAAGTTTATTTGGTGGACGATGATCTGGTTATGGTTGCAGAATTTAGCTTGATCGAGAATCAAATAGACCTCACAGGTAATCCCTTGCACAAAATGATTATTGTTACCTTTCTTGGCCGAATGTCGGAGATGATTGAGCTTAGAGATCTTAAATCGTATTACTCCTGGCTTCGGCACTCTAGAAGAATGACACTCATCAAGAATGGACGTAAACGCAAATAATTGTACAGCCCAAATTTGGTTGGCGGTGCCTGAACCGCGCGTTCTTTATGACGCGTGGTTCTTACCTTTATCCGTGGAACGCGATTCGTAATTCAAGGGTTCAACATGGTACAATGAGGAAGGGGGCTAAAGTCCACATGTCGATCAGCTTTCATCAATTACATATTTTTTATACTGTAGCCCAGAAAGGCACCTTCTCAGCTGCGGGTCATGCGCTCCACATGACACAGCCAGCGGTTACCATGCAGATTCAAACCTTAGAGGAGCACTTCGGGACCAAGGTATTTCGACGCACTCCAAAGATGGTGGAGCTAACGGATGCAGGGCTAACCCTCCTTCCTTATGCTCAGAAGATAGTTGAACTAATGACAGACACCGACAAGGAAATGTCGAAGTTTACACGACAACTTAAAGGCAAGCTGGAACTTGGAACAAGCCTCACCGTTGGTGAATATGTGTTGCCTCGACTTCTCGGACCCTTTAATCGGGAATTTCCTCACATAACGGTGAGTATGAAGGTGATGAATACTACACAGATCTTAGAGGAACTGCTGGCACATTCTCTTACCTTCGGGATTGTCGAGGCATTAATTGAGCATCCAGATATCAAAGTGGAACCGATTCTGAATGATGAGCTAAAGCTAGTGTTGCCCCCTGATCATGAACTTTTGAAGCAGGACAAAATTACAGCTAAAGACTTGTTTCGGTATCCTTTTATTATGCGGGAGCCAGGCTCGGGGACTCGCAGTGTGATCGAAGAGACACTGCGTAGTGCAGGCATGAATCCAAATTCGCTGCAAGTCGCTATGGAATTAGGCAGTACGGGAGCCATCAAATCATCAGTCGAGGCAGGGCTAGGAATATCCATTGTTTCTATTTCAACCATCAAGCATGAAACAGCTCTAGGTGTTCTACGGGTTATTGAGCTAGACGATGTCCGCTTTACAAGATGTTTCTATTCCATTTGTTTACGTGCGGCGCTTCTTCCGCTTCCAGCAGTCACCTTCATGACATTTATTCAGAATAAAGAATTGTCTCAATGGCTTGCTTAGATTTTCGTGCCAGAGCAGAGGAGGGGTATAGATGAATCGGTCGCTAGCAGATCTACATGTCCATACAACCGCCTCAGATGGTCTACATTCTCCAGAGGAAGTTGTACAGATGGCTAAAGCGAATGGACTTGCAGCGATTGCCATAACGGACCATGACACCACAGAGGGCGTTGATGCTGCTGTAGCTGCAGGTGAACGCTTGGGTCTAGTCGTTGTTCCGGGTGTGGAGATCAGCACGGTTGCGAGTGGTCAGGATATTCATGTGTTGGGTTATTATATGAACCATAGGGAGCCTTTGTTTCAGGATCGGTTGAAGAGCCTGAGATCGGTTCGGGACCGCAGAAATGAAATGATGGCGGACAAGCTGAATGAGCTTGGTATTCCCATTGATTTGAAAGAGATCTATTCCACACGTGGTGGGAGCACGCGCCCTGGTGAGACGGTTGGACGTCCGCATATTGCGCAATGGCTTATTAAGCATGGGGTGGTCAAGAGCATGAAGGAAGCATTTGATCGCTATTTGGGTAAGAATGGTGCTGCTTACGTTAATCCGCCGCGGATCCACCCGCAAGAAGCGATTGCTTGGATTCACGAGGCGGGTGGCTGTGCAGTACTCGCCCATCCAGGTTTGTATGGAGAGGATGCACTTATTCCTGAACTTGTTAAAGCGGGACTTGATGGTATGGAGGTATATCACTCGGACCATTCACCGAAGGACGAAGATCACTATATGGAGCTCGCAGCAGAGTTTAATCTGGTGTTGACAGGGGGTTCGGATTTTCACGGTTCCCGTCAAGGGGAGGATTTCCATGGACCTGTTGGAGGACGCAGTATTTCCACAGCAGTGATCGACCAACTTAAGCTGAGAAGGAGAGAAAACAGTTATGAGAATTCGTAAAGCGATCATTCCAGCTGCCGGATTAGGCACCCGGTTTCTGCCTGCAACCAAAGCACAACCGAAAGAAATGCTTCCTATTGTGGATAAGCCGGCAATTCAATATATCGTAGAGGAAGCCGTTGCATCAGGAATTGAAGATATTATCATCGTTACGGGTCGCAATAAGCGGGCGATTGAGGATCACTTCGATAAATCAGCAGAGCTCGAGCAACTGTTGGAGCAGAAGGGCTCCGACGAGCTTTTGCAGATTGTTCGGTCCGTCTCTAAGCTTTGTGATGTCTACTATGTTCGCCAGAAAGAACCGCTCGGTCTGGGTCATGCCGTTTATACCGCTCGTAAGTTTATTGGCAATGAGCCGTTCGCGCTTCTACTAGGTGACGATATCATCATGTCAGACCCTCCTTGCCTCAAGCAGATGATGGAATTGTATAATCAGGAGGAAACCTCTGTCATCGCTGTTCAGGAGGTTCCGTGGAAAGATGTTAGTAAATATGGAATTATTTCACCCGGAGCAGACAATCGTATTGAAGATTTAGTAGAGAAGCCAGAGGTAGGATCAGCTCCATCCAACTTAGCTGTCATTGGTCGATACATTATTGAACCAGAAATTTTTGCGATTCTTGAGAAGCAGGAGCCAGGTCGTGGCGGCGAAATTCAATTGACGGATGCCTTGCGTGTCCTGAATCGCTCGCATAGTATGGTTGCGTATAAGCAAGAAGGTCGCCGCTTTGACGTCGGGGATAAGATGGGCTATATGGAAGCAACGATTGAATTTGCCTTATCCCGACCTGATTTGGCACCACAGATGAGAGAATATATTATACGCCTGGCAGCAACGCTGCTGTAAGGACTTTCCTGTAGCGAGTAGGCATACTTTCGTACAACTTTACAACTCCTATAATGGAGAAGAAAAAGCGCGCTCTCCTTCTTTAGGATTGCGCGCTTTTGAGTGTTTTGATCAATGCTTCGTTTGGTGTTGCAAAAAGTGTTTTCTGTCTATCGTAGATCACAAAGCCGGGTTTGGACCCATTTGGCTTGCGGACATGGCGGATCAATGTGTAATCCACGGGGACCGTGCTGGATTCGCGAGCTTGACTATAGTAGGCTGCAAGCTGGGCGGCTTCATGTAGGGTATCCTCGCTGAAGGTTGTGCTGCGAATGACGACATGGGAGCCGGGAATATCTTTGGTATGCAGCCAGGTATCTCCAGGCTGAGCTAGACGGTTGGTCAGGTATTCGTTCTGCAAGTTGTTTTTGCCTACATAGATGGCAATCCCTTCCGTTGAGGTGTAACAGGTTATAGAGGGACGGGCGTCTTTCTTTTTCTTCTTCGGATGCTTCTTGCGACGATCTCGAAGATACTGTTGTTCGACTAACTCATCGCGAATTTCTTCAATATCAGCAAGACCAGCTGTGGAAAGCTGCTGCAATAAATTATCCAGATATTGGAGCTCATTATGAGTGGAGACAAGTTGTTCACCAACTGCAATCAAACTTTTCTTGGCTTTCGAATATTTTTTGAAATAGCGCTGACTGTTCTCGATTGGCGTTAAGAGGGGGTCAAGATCGATCGTGATTGGCCGCTGATCCTCATCATAATAATTGACCACTTCGATCTTCTTCTCACCTTTTTTGGCTAAATGAAGGGAAGCCGTAAGTAATTCCCCCAGCACTCTAAAGCGGTCAGCGCCTTTAGCGTCTTCTAAGGTTTCCTGTAACTTATCAAGTTTTTTAAGGTTTTTACTCTTCTCATTCTGCAGAATACGCTGAAGATCAGAGGTCCGTTGCTTAACGGTATCGCGCTCCGCTTTTTCTCCGTAAAAATAGTCCAGACACGCACTGATCGAATCAAATAATTCCTCAGAGCCATTAACATGAGTAAGCGGGATGACCGAGAAGAATAACTTGCCCGTATTCTCCTCTCGTTTGATCGCGGGATAATAGCGATGCATGCGGATGTCTTCCATGATCTGTGCGAATGCTTCCCATACGCTATCCAAGCTTACAACAGCTAAATCTAGGCTTAACCCGCCTCCAGCACGGTAAACGATTTCGCGAGCAACGAGTGGACTTAGCCCGCTGAAGCTATCGACAATCGCTTTCTCGAACTCTCGGACAGTTGTTGGCCGAAGGGTAGGAATAGATTCCTTAAGTAGGCTCGTTTCTTCATCAACAATCGCTTGCAACAGCGGAGCGAATTCTGAAGCTCGAGACTTATGCGCTCCCTTTGACGGAGTGATTTGGGTATCGGTTGGTTCTTGTATCCACATGCGGTTAATAAAATCGATCTTATCCAAATTAAAAGGGTTGGCTTTCTTCTGATCGGGAGGAGCCACATAGGTAACACCAGGGAGGATAACACGGAAGCTGCTGAGTGCTGGAGTTACATGATGGATACCATCAAGCACGGTACCTGTACTCGGATCGAGCAGCACGATGTTGCTATGACGACCCATGATCTCGATCACGACGATCTTGGTGTTGACATCGCCGAGTTCGTCCCGCTGACGAATGTGAAAGCGGATGATCCGTTCTGCTTCAATCTGCTCGACAGCTTCAATCACGCCACCCTCGCAATGCTTTCTAAGCAGCATGCAGAACATGGGTGGCTCTGTTGGGTTCAGCCCTTGTCTGTCTGTAAAATGGACGCGCGGAAAGGTTAGGTTTGCGGATAATAGAAGCTTGGCGCTCCCGGCTGAGCGCAATTGCAGAACAATGTCGCTGCCTGTCGGTTGATAAATTTTTCCGACTCTTGCGCCTATAACGCTTGAGAGCTCGTGGACCACTGCACGCACAACGAGTCCGTCTAATGCCATGATTACACTCCATTCTTTGGATGTCCGCGGGTTAGGAATTCGAGCGAACATACCAGTTACTTCCCTATCATGCCATACTTGCGTTCAAATTTCATGTCCGTAAATGATTCAAAGCAAGAATTCCGCCATATTGCTCTTTTTTTTGCTGTAAAGATTTTCTGCTTAAAGGGTTGAAATCATTCGTCCTTGGGATATTTCACCGCTTGTCTGAATAAAGTAGCTTATAGTCTGTCCTTCCTGTTATCCAGGGTGACGTGGATTGGTTCGGTAGCAGGATAAAGAGCAAAGTGCGGCAGCGTCATAAGCAAATTTCTCGGGAGGGAATGCAATGAGCCAGAGAAAGTGGTATCACCTGACGGCGGACGAAACGCTTCAGGTACAGCAAAGCGATCCCGAACATGGGCTCGTCTGGGAGGAAGCAGGACGGAGGAAGGTGGAGTACGGAACAAATACTCTGTCGGAAGGGAAGGGAGTTTCGCCGGTTACTCTTTTTTTGAACCAGTTTAAGGATTTCATGGTTCTCGTACTGATGGGAGCCACGCTAGTGTCGGGTCTCTTAGGGGAATATCTCGATGCGATCACGATTATGGCAATTATAATGATCAATGGCGTACTTGGCTTTGCCCAGGAGTTTCGGGCTGAACGATCACTCAAGGCGCTTAAGGAACTCACAGCACCTATGGCCAAGGTGCTGCGCGAAGGGCAGGTTCATTCCATTTCAGCTAAAGAACTAGTTCCCGGTGATATCATTCGGCTTGAGAGTGGCGACCGAATTCCGGCTGATATTCGTTTTTTGGAGGCAAATGGAATTTATGTCGAGGAGTCCGCGCTTACAGGTGAATCGATTCCCGTTTCTAAGCACAATAGCGCACTGGCTGATGTTGACATGCCACCGGGCGATCAGCGTAATCTTGGATTTATGGGTACGATGGTTACACGGGGGACAGCTCGTGGTATTGTCGTACGAACGGGCATGGACACGGAGATGGGGAAAATCGCTGGTCTTATTCAAGGGACGGAGGAGATGGAGACCCCTTTACAACATAGACTGGAGCAGTTAGGCAAGCTTCTCATTGTTCTCTCCATCGGTTTGACGGTTGCTGTTGTGGTTGCAGGGATTCTGCACGGGCAACCCATTTATATGATGTTCCTCGCAGGTGTCAGTTTGGCCGTTGCTGCCATTCCCGAAGGGCTTCCAGCAATCGTTACGATAGCACTTGCGCTTGGTGTGCAACGGATGATTAAACGGAAGGCAATTGTTCGCAAGCTGCCGTCTGTCGAGACTTTAGGCTGCGCTTCCGTCATCTGCTCGGACAAAACGGGAACACTGACCCAGAATAAAATGGCGGTGACACATCTTTGGACAGCAGGCCAGCTTCTAGAGGTAACGGGAGAAGGCTATGCCCCGTTCGGAGAGATTATAGCAGATGGGAAATCAATAGATTTTCGCCGGGACCAAACCCTGCGTCGGTTTATGCAAATATCGGTCCTTTGTAATAATGCAGAGCTAGTGGAGGAAATTGCCGCTATCAAAAATCGCAAGGATAAGGAAACGAGCAGTAAACCGATCTGGGTAATCAAGGGTGATCCAACAGAAGGGGCACTCGTCGTTCTCGGTGCAAAAGCAGGATTGACTGGAGAATCTCAGGCAGGGTTATATCGCAGGGTTCAAGAGTTCCCCTTTGATTCGGAACGCAAACGCATGTCTGTGCTTTTGGAGCACCAGGGTGGGCGGGTAATTTATACCAAAGGGGCACCCGATGTGCTGATCGATCTCTGTAGTTACGTTCTCTGGGACAACAAGGTGATCCCGTTCACAGGTACTTTACGGCAAAAGGTCGCTGCGGCGAATGAGGGAATGGCAAAGTCTGCCCTCCGAGTTTTAGCACTCGCCTACCGCGATGTGAAGCCTACAGAGAAGTGTGAGTATGAAGAAGCAGCCGAAGCTAATTTGGTTTTTGTTGGTCTTGCTGGGATGATTGATCCACCGCGTAAAGAGGTGCGGGAAGCCATTGTCAGCTGTAAACGGGCTGGGATTAAGACGGTTATGATCACTGGGGATCATCAAGCAACGGCAGAGGCGATTGCACGCCAGCTTGGGATGCTTCCGATTGGTGGACTTGTCATCAATGGGATTCAGCTTCAATCCATGTCAGACGACCAGTTGGATGCCAAAGTGGATGATATTTATGTGTATGCTCGGGTTTCTCCCGAGCATAAGCTACGAATCGTCAAGTCCTTGCAGCGTAAGGGACATACGGTAGCGATGACGGGTGATGGGGTCAATGACGCACCAGCGATTAAGGCTGCGGATATTGGTATATCGATGGGACTCAGTGGAACGGATGTAGCCAAGGAAGCGTCTGCGCTTGTTCTGAGCGATGATAATTTTGCTACCATTGTCGCTGCAATTGAAGAGGGTAGAGGCATTTATGAGAATATCCGCAAATTTATCCGGTACTTGCTTGCTTCTAATGTCGGGGAGATTCTCACGATGTTCTTCGCGATGATGCTCGGAATGCCGCTGCCGCTCGTGCCCATTCAGATTCTATGGGTTAATCTTGTGACAGATGGGCTGCCGGCTATGGCCCTTGGTGTTGACCAAGCAGAGAAAGACTTGATGCAGCATAAACCAAGAAAAGCAAAGGAAAATATTTTTTCACGCCGCTTAGGTTGGAAAATCATTAGTAGAGGCACACTGATTGGTCTTTGTACCCTCGCGGCCTTCTGGATTACCTTAATACCAGGGCAAGGAGATGCAGATAGACTCATGCACGCCCAATCCGTAGCCTTTGCTACATTGGTGATGGCACAGCTCATCCATGTATTTGACTGCAGAAGCTCTCGCTCCATCTTTCACCGTAATCCATTCCAGAACAAATATCTTGTTGGTGCGGTGCTATCTTCGGTTATATTGATGTTATGTGTAATGTATTTGCCATCGTTACAGCCTGTATTCAAAACCGTGCCCTTGGGAACTCGGGATTGGATATTGACGCTGGTGGCCGCAGCTATTCCTTCGCTTCTTATGGGCTTTGGCAGCGTCCTGTCTAAACCCCGCAAAAAAAGCATTCAATTTGGTGTTTCTAATGGACGGAGAGTGTAAAATCGGGTCCCTCGCCAAAGGACGCCGATAGGCGTTTATCCTTGCTCTATCAGAAAGTATAAATATTAGGTAAGGTTCATTCTGATTCCGCATCGGTAAACGCATGGCACCAAAGGACGCCGATAGGCGTTTATCCTTGGTTGTTGCAAAAGATTCTTAAAAAGAGGCGCAAAGAGCAATGATGTGTAGCAAAAAGATCCGGTAAGTGATAAGGGGTGGAATGCGAAATTTTCTTGCATTCCGCCCGTTTTCCGTTATTATAATCCTAAACGGAACAACGGTTCGCCCTGCTTAGGGATCAAGAAGGAAGAAGCGTTAAGGGGGATTTACAATGGAGTTTACGAAAATGCAAGGGATTGGCAACGATTTTATTATTATATATGGAGAACAAAGGCTGCCGCTGAATGTCTCCGAGCTTGCGCGGGACTGGTGTGATCGGCATTTTGGCATAGGCGCTGATTGTCTTGTTTATTTGCTCCCATCAGAGAAAGCCGATATCCTGATGAGAATTATCAACGCGGATGGTACCGAACCGGAGCAGTGCGGCAATGCGATCCGGTGCGCAGCTAAATATATGTACGACCGGGGAATTGTGAAACAGGTAGATATTACGATCGAAACCATAGGTGCTGGCGTTCAACCGATCCATATCCTTGTAGAGAACGGAGTAGCCGTTGCTGCTCGTGTTGACATGGGGAGTCCAATACTGGCTGCAACGGCCATCCCAACCACTCTTGACGGAGAACAGGTAGTCGCTGTCCCGATTGAAGCTGGTGGACGCACATTCCATTTTACAGGCGTATCTATGGGCAACCCGCATTGTGTCATCTATATGGACGATGCTGTTCATGTTGAACTCGCTGAGTGGGGACCGCTGCTTGAAACCCATGCCTTCTTCCCGAGGAAGACCAATGTGGAGTTTGTTACGGTTCTTCATCCGAATCACTTGGTGATGCGAGTCTGGGAGCGGGGTGTCGGTCCAACATTAGCATGCGGAACTGGAGCTTGTGCTGTTCTGGTTGCTTCCGTGCTAAATGGTTACTCAGAGCGTAAAGCAACGGTATCCCTAGCAGGTGGTGACCTTGAGATTGAATGGAGCGAGGCAGACGGTAAAGTTTATATGACCGGTCCCGCGGTGGAAGTTTTCCAAGGTACCGTGTAATTTTAAGGATATAGCGAGTATATTAAAGTAGAAGTATGGTAGGAATGCACACATGAATAGTATATAAAGCAAGGGGGGTGATCAACAGTGAAACCTGATTTGAGATCGGCACTTCAGACCGGATTCCTAACAGGGGACGGGGCTATGGGCACGTATCTGTACCAATCGGGGTTCCCGGTTGGTATTTCCTACGAGGAATTTAATCTAGTAAAACCTAATATTATTGTTGATATTCACCGCCAATACTATGAAGCGGGTGCGCGAATCATTGAGACAAATACCTTCTCCGCCAACCGAGAGAAGCTCTCCAAGTTTGGCTTGGAGGATGAGACGGTCGCCATCAACAAAGCCGGGGTTGCCTTGGCACGTCAAGCTGTTGGTGATGATGCTTTTGTACTCGGGGCAGTTGGATCATTACGTGGAAGTAGAAGAAGGCGTATTGGAGAAGCGACGCTCAAGCATGATTTAGCCGAGCAGATCACTGCACTTCTGGAAGCAGGGGCCGACGGTATTATTCTTGAGACCTTCTATGAGCTTTCTGAGATGCTGATCGCTGTTCAGATTGTGCGCAATCTTGGCAATGCTCCGGTGATCTGTCAATTTGCGACGGATGGGAGCGGCATGACACAAGACGGCGTTACTTTTGATGCTGCCTTCGAATTATTGCAGGAAGCTGGCGCTGACGCGGTCGGCTTCAATTGCCATAGCGGACCGGATGGCATTTTACGTGCACTTGAGAAGCTGTCTGCTCCACCGGGGCTGCCGTTATCGATTTATCCAAACGCGGGTCTCCCCGGCTATGATGACGGCAGATTGACCTATCGGGCGGAGCCGGAGTACTTCGCCGCCAAGGCGCAGCGCTTTGCTGAGCTGGGCGCCCGCATCGTTGGCGGCTGCTGCGGCACAACGCCGCAGCATATCGCCGCCATCGCTCAGGCGCTCGCGGACAGCACTGCGCAGCTCCTGCGCGCGCACGCACCGGCGGCGCCGGCAAACCCCAGCGCAGCTAGCGCTGCTGCAATTAGCGGCAACGCCGCTCGGATCGCTGGACGCATTGCGGTCCAGCCCGTAGCGCCAGCTGCGCCTGCAGAGCCGCCAGCGCCTGCAGAGCCGACGCTGGTTGACCTCGTGCGCCAGC
>JACMJI010000046.1 GCA_014380705.1 Gorillibacterium sp.
AGGAACTGACCATTTCGATCCATTTTCACAATAAAGAATGTCTTCCTGAATTTATCGACCTGCGGCTGCCATGGGCAGAGGAATTAATCACGAGCATCGGTTTTAAACAGGCGGATGATGTCCGGATCCCGAGGATTCAATATCAAGATCGATGTGAAATTAAAGTTATCATCCAATCATCTTAGGAGGTTAATTATCATGCTAATTCCATTCAATGAGCTTCGAAAGACCTGTGCCAACAGGATCCGTATGATGGAGACACAGGGTCATGACATCAAAGGACTGCAGGAACAACTCAATTCTGTACCTGATAGCTATGATGCTTTGCTGGCCTTCGGTCGGTTGATTATCGACGTACCTATGCGAAATGATTTTCCTTACCGGGAACCGAATGACCTCATGAGTATTCAGAAAGAGCGTTCTGAACAGCGTCGTGATGTAATCCCAGGCTTCCTTAGTGACCTGGAAATACGGGATAAAGTGTACGGAGGCGTCTACGGTCGGATGCTCGGTTGTATTCTAGGCAAACCATTTGAGATAGGCCTCACGCTAGCTGATATAAAATCATATTTAGAAGGTGTCGGCGCTTGGCCGCTCAATGACTTTGCTCCTGCATACAGTCCAACCCAAACTTCTCCATTGCGACGCGATTGTATTGAAAGCATGAAGGGATTTGTTACGCATGTCCAGGCGGATGACGATCTGAATTATCTCGTGCTTGGGCTAAAGGTACTGGAGCAATTCGGGTCCAATTTTCGCACACAAGACATGGCCTATCTCTGGAAGGAGAATATCCCCTACGGCTGGAACTGGGGACCAGAGCATACCCGCTACTGCTTGTTAGCTGGATTATGGTGGGACCATAACAACAAGCTGCCGGAAGGTAAGGAATGGGATGATTTTGTTGCCTTATTCAACGACGGCGAGGAGCTCATCGGGGCGATGATTCGTGGCGATGCATTTGGCTTGGTTAATCCAGGGAGGCCTTCACTAGCAGCTGAGATGGCGTGGAGAGATGGGCGATTAACGCATGCTAAGACAGGGTTATATGCTGAGATGTGGGTGGCTGCATCTGTGGCGGCAGCATTTCACGAGCAGAACGCTGTCAAGGTAGTCCAGGCTGGGATCGATCAACTGCCGCAAAATTCCCGATACGCGGAATGCATGCGAGAGGTCTTGGATTGGTCAGTACACGACCACGACTGGCTGAAAACGTATGACCGTATTAACGCGAAGTGGGGCTACCTGGGCTTTAACGGTACGTTCAATGAGAGCGCTACTGTTGTGAATGCCCTCGTAAACGGCGTTGACTCGCACGGTCATGTGGATTTCGAACAAATGATCTGCACACAGGTCATGCAGGGCTGGGATTGCGATAGCGCAGGGGCAACGACTGGTTGTCTAGCGGGTGTTATGGCGGGGTACCGGAATATCCCGGACAAGTGGCTTTTACCGATTCAAGATACGTTTCATACGACAGTTGCCGCTGAAAAAGAAACGAAGATTAGCGCATTTGCTGAGCGTATGTACCAGATGAGTCGCATTGTTCGCGCAGCAGTTCCGGTGGAGGCTTCTAAGGATCGTGAAGGAATGCAAGTGCAAGGGGACTCTAACAATTTTACGGTAAAAGAGTAAATTGACACCATAAGCCTTCGGACACCCATTTCATGATGGGTGTCTGTTTGTTGTCCTTACGAATCATCACTAAATATAAAGGTGAATGCGACCTGTTATATAACGAAGTTCATAAGAGATTGCCCTGAGATCATAAGAGACACAAAGGAAGGGTTTGTACAAGGTTTGTAAACGTGGTAAACTTTTTCACGAGTTCGCCTATCCAATCGTTTATGTGGCTGCGATTAAACAGGGCGAATTTTTTGTGGTTTCAGGGTTTTAGAGAAGGGGGAGTTAGAATTGACTCATCTATTGCGTTATTTCATATTCAGGTCGCTTAAGAAAAGACTCATTGCAACGATCCTGTTGGCCTCATTATTTCCGGTCTCCCTTATCGGAGGCGTTTCCTATTATTCGATTGTTGCTATTTTGAAGAATAAAGTACAACGAGGCGTCCAAACCACTTTGGAGCAGGAACGCATAGGATTGGATTCAACCTTAAAAAGTTTAGACTATGCCTCACAGCAGTTGGCCTATTATGGAAACATAAATGAAAATTATCGAACCTACAAAGAGAAATCCGATGCACTAGAGAAAGCTGAGATTGAGGGAACCGTCTTAAAATTCATGACGTTGGTAAATTATACAAACCCAGATTTAGGGTTAATGACCTTTTACGTACCTGAGGATCATAATTTTGTGTTTTCCAATATGAATGTAAATCCACAGATCCATCTAGAAAATGAAGTTAAATTGGCTAAGCCTTTATCTAACTTATCCTTTAATGGTCCTCATCAGACGATATATCCGTATAGCACAAATAAGGTGCTCTCTGTCTTAAGGATTGTAGATTCGGCCGAAGGCGACAATGACATAGCTGTCTACATTGAAACCAACTTTAAAGTTTTCCAGGAAAAGCTGTCCAAGGTTCCTTACGGAATGCCCGTGGAACATATGCTGGTTAATCAGGAGGGGGTTATCGTTTACGGCGAGAATGAGTCACTATTCCAATTGGGTACTAAGCTCCCGCTCTCTAACATACCCAATAAAGCTTATTCGATTGAGAATAATTATTTACTATTCTCTTCTATGAGTCCATATGGTTGGACATTGGTCACTGCCATCAAAGAACAGGATTTCAATAAAGAGATTAGACAGTTTTTAATTCGATTTTCCTCTATAGCTGCACTATCGATATGTTTCAGTATCCTTCTTGCTTGGCTGATGTGGAAGGCAATCTACGCTCCATTGATCCGTTTAAAAAAGCATATCCAGTATACCGCGACGAATCGGCTTGATGTCCCTATTCATGAAACAGGGGTGACTGAATTTGACGAGCTGTTAATCAGATTTGGTCACATGAATAAAGAAATTGGTCAGTTAATTAACGAAGTAGGAGAGAAGGAACGGAACAAACAGAAGCTGGTGGTAGAGAAGCTGATGTACCAGATCAATCCCCATTTTATCCATAACACGTTGAATACAGTCCAGTGGTTGGCGAAAATGAATAATCAATCTGAGATATTTCGTTTAGTGAGCTTATTCATCGAGGTGATGGATTATAACTTGGGAAAGGAAGGGGAAATCGT
Organism: Gorillibacterium sp.; assembly: GCA_014380705.1. The sequence continues at coordinate 3,204 of JACMJI010000046.1, forward strand.
CACCGTCGAGCAGGAAATCAGAGCCTTGCAGGATTATGTGGAGCTTCAGCAAATCCGATATAATCACGCCTTTCTTGTTGAGTTTGAGGTGGACGAAGCTGTCTTAGAGTTGCCAATGCCCCGCTTTCTTCTCCAACCTATGGTTGAAAATGCTTTATACCACGGCTTTAAGGATAAAGATGGATCTGTCAAGGTAAAAATTGAATTTATCGATAGGGAACACTTTGTAATCATCGTGAGGGATAATGGCGTTGGAATGAGTAAGGAGAAGATCAGGGAGCTGCTTTCAGATGATCAGAAGCAAACAAGCAAAGTGGGTTTAGGCATAGGCTTACAGTATGTAAAGAACACCATTAAAGCCTACTACGGAGAATCCTATCGCTTGGAAGTCGATAGTGAGCCAGGATTAGGAACTGCGATGATCCTAAGATTGCCTATTCACATGAAGGAGGGGGCACATGATTAGAACCTTATTTGTAGAAGATGAATTTTATGTTCGTCGCGGGTTCATTCATTCTTTACCTTGGAATGAATATGGAATTGAAATCGTAGGTGAGGCGGATAATGGAGAATCTGCACTTGAATTTCTTCGTCAATACCCCGTGGATTTACTAATTACAGATTTAACGATGCCTTTAATGTCGGGATTAGAACTGATGCGTGAGGTTAAAAAAATATATCCAAGTATGGAAATTGTTGTTCTCACCTGTCACAGGGATTTCGAGTACGTCCAGGAAGCACTTCGGATAGGAGCGATTGACTATCTTGTCAAAACGAAGCTAGAGGCTAAGGTTTTGGAGGAATCCATCTTGCGAATTGTAGAAAAATTCGGGAAGAAAAAGCAGGAACTTCCTGCCGATGGTGGATGGCTTGCTGTCAAAAGAAACGGTAATAGCGAGGAATGGCTTCAAAAACTAAAGGGAGAGAACAGACAAATCTATACACTAGACAATTCATCATGGTTTATTCTCGAGGTTGAGGGGAGAAACTTCACGATAAAGGAGACCGTCCAATGGGTCCAGGAGGCGAAGCGGCAAGGATATGCGGTTGTCAGGATCACAAGCTTAAAGAAATCTGAGCTGAAGGCAGCTAAAGATACTTTGCTTTCCTATGCGAATACCTCCTTGTTTTATCAATATGACCCCTTACAAATTGAACAGGAAGTTAGCTATGCGGAAATACAAAAAGGTATAAAACGAAAAGACCATGACTTAAATGCACGGGATGCTATTGGCAGCCTGTGGTCATCATTTTCCTGGATATTTGAAATGGATAAATGGGAAGAATGGTGCACAAAAGTGCGTATAGAGGAGACGTCTGTATCTTGGCTCACGGGTATGCCTCAAGAATCCATTGACGGTTGGGTTATTGCTAAGGATTTCCAAGCTGCCGCATGGACAGACGATGGCAGAGGTACCTTTCTTTGTTGGGCGGAGTGGGAGGCACGACTCTCTGGTCTTAGGTTGCAGTTGATGGAGCGTTCACAAGGCCTTCACTATTCGCGAGAAGTTTTTACTAGTATCTTGAAATCGTTAGAGGTCATAAGAAGTCATCTGAAAGAAGGGTTAAACCAGAACGATATTGCCCTAGCCGTGAATATGAGCCGAGGCTATTTCAGTCCTGTCTTTAAAGAATGCATAGGTATGTCATTTAATGAGTATGTAAGAGAACGTAGTTTCCATGTGGCCAAGCAGTTACTCACCTCGACGGATCACCCGGTTTACTGGGTTGCCGATCAAGTCGGATTTCGGGATGAAAGATATTTCAGCCGCATGTTTCGCGAGATAAACGGGGTGCTTCCCTCCGAATATCGAATCCAAAATACGATTTGAGCTGAAAGTTGTAGATTTTAGTCCAATAAGTGTGTGAATTTGGTCTACAGGGAAAGTATAGGTGCATACCTTTTTCGTCTTGGGTCATGACCGTCTTCTCTACTGCTGGCAAACGCTTTCATAGTAAGCTTGGACTGTAAGAAAGTTCATACATTTTATGCACGAAGAAAGAAGGGGATAACAGTGAACATTCGCATCAAAAAGGCATTAATCGCAACAACTGTACTGATCTCAGTAATTACAACCACTGCCTGCAGTGGAAGTAAAGAGGCAAGTCCAAGCCCTAGCGCCGTAGCCAGCATTGTTCCACCGTCTAATTCACCAGTTGTTGCAGCTGACCCGTTCGAGAAATACGCTGAGCCCGTAGAGGTGAGTGTAATTTATTCTCGCAATCCAGTTTCTGAAGAAAAGTTCATTCCAGATTCTTCTTATGAGAACAACTTTAACAACGACTTTTATAGTGAGAAGTTAAACATTAAACCTGTCGTGAAGTGGAGTGCAGCAGCTGGTGATTCTTTTACTCAGAAATATAATTTAATGATTGCGAGCAATGATTTACCAGACATTTTTGTTTTAGATGGAGACGGCAAACAGTCGACCAGGTCCATGCTTAAGAAGCTGGTTGATTCCGAGATGGTCGAGGAAGTTACGGGTGCATTTGAGAAATATGCTTCAGATGATATAAAGAAATATTATCAAGGTTTTGACAATCAAGCGTTGGACTATGCATCGTTCGATGGAAAAATGTATGGAATCCCATTACAAGGTGATACCTATTCAAATCTTCCAGTGCTTTGGATTCGCAAAGATTGGTTAGACAAGCTTGGGCTACAGGAGCCAAAGAATATGGATGATATGCTTAATATTGCCAAGTCATTCAAGGAAAAGGATCCAGACGGAAATGCTAAGAACGATACGTATGGTTTGGGCATGTTCAATACTTTCTACAAAGCCAATGATACGTTTAGCGCAATTTCCATTTTCAATTATTTTGATGGTTACCCTAACAGTTGGATAAAGAATAGTGAGGGTAAGGTGGTCTATGGCGGCGTTCAACCTGAGGCGAAGAAGGGGCTCTCTATTCTAGCATCCATGTTCAAGGATGGTTTGATTGATCCAGAATTCCCCTTAAAGGACGGCAATAAAATAGGTGAATCCATTTCTAGCGGGAAAACCGGTATGATGTTCGGTCAGTGGTGGAATGCCTGGTGGCCGCTTGGAGGTTCGATCGACACGGATACCAAGTCGGACTGGAAAGCATACCAGTTGACATCTGACGGAACAGTCCGCGCATCAATGAGTTTCCCGGTAACGAAATTTCTTGTGGTTAGGAAAGGGTATAAACACCCGGACCTAGCTGTGAAATTAGTTAATGTTACAACCGCTGCTAACGATTCAAAATACCCGGAACTCACTCAGCGCCGGTTGGATCTGACCGCCAAGTACGGTGCAGACAAGACTGATCCTGATACAATCTTTCCTCGAGGTGGTATAGGGGCTTTGGACACAACTCTAAAAAGTTATAAGAAATTTGAGTCTATACTGAGTGGCAAAGCCGATACCAGTATCTTAGACATCGCTGAGAGTTTAATTTATCCAGACCTCAAGGCTAATCAAGATAATCCAAGGAAGGATGTCAACAAATACAAGAACTATATTAACTGGATGTATGGAATCGGTTCTATTGCCAATGTCAAACTGGACATTAAGTGGAATGCTTTTAGCGGCACTACGCCGAGTTTTGATGCCAAAATGCCAAGCTTGCAAGACAAACAACTGCAGGCATACACCAAAATTGTTATGGGGAAAGAACCTATTGAGTACTTCGATACTTTTGTAAAAGAATGGAATTCCTTAGGCGGAGACAAAATTACTGAGGAAGTAAACCTGGAACTACAAAAAGAAGGTAAATAAATGAGAATAATAGGCGCTAACTTTAACTTAGCGCCTATTATTTCATCAAGGTGGAGAGTTTATATGAATCGATTATTCAAATCGCAAGAATTTCATTACCATATTATGCTTCTTCCTGTATTTATCTTATTCTTCCTGTTTAGCATCTTGCCTCTCTACGGTATTACCTTAGCCTTTAAACGATTCATCCCAACAAAAGGGGTGATGGGTTCACCATGGGTCGGTTTGGAGCATTACAAATATCTCCTTATGAACCCCGAAATTTATCAAGTATTCTATAATACCGTATTCATAGCCGTATTTAAGATGGTGACCATGTTGATTATCCCCATCGTCTTAGCGTTGATGCTGAATGAACTGCGCGGCAAGGTGTTCAAGCGCACCGTTCAGACCATTACTTATTTACCTCACTTCTTGTCTTGGGTCATTCTGGCAGGAATATTTAGGGATATCTTATCTACAAATGGTATTATTAATTCATTTATCAACTCCTTGTTCGGCATTGAACCGGTATCATTTCTGGGAAGCAATACATGGTTTCAACCGATTATGATTATTACGAACACATGGAAAGAAATGGGTTTCTCTACAGTTATTTATTTAGCTGCATTAACAAGTATTAACCCAGTGCTTTATGAGGCAGCAGAAATCGATGGTGCTTCTCGAATGCGCAAGCTTTGGCACGTCACCCTACCGGGTATCAGCATGACGATTGCCCTTCTAGCAACACTCAGCTTAAACGGTGTGCTCAATGCAGGATTTGACCAAATTTTTAATATGTATAGTGTATTGGTTTACGAGACCGGTGATATTATTGATACGTGGGTTTTCCGTAACGGTTTGATGGGTGCTCAATATGAAATAGGAACAGCAATCAGCCTGGTAAACAGCCTATTCGGACTTCTCTTGATTTCAATCACATATACCTTAGCTTACAAGCTTGCCAAATATAGGATATTTTAAGCCAGAAAGGAATTCATCATGTTCCATTATCATACGTTAAGCTCTAAAATCTTTGATTGGTGCCTGTATCTTATCCTCATATTCGTATGTATATTGACCTTGTTTCCAATATTGCATACGATTGCGGTTTCCTTAAGTAATCCAGCCATAGCGAGCTCTGGTGCTATTGTTGTTTTTCCTAAGGGTTTTACACTTAATGCTTATGTGCATGTTATAGCTGACAAACAATTTATGAAGTCACTTACCATCACAGTCGTAAGAATGGTTGTTACTTTAGTGCTCAGCAGTGTTATTACCTATTTGGCAGCCTTTCCTTTTTCCCGAGAAACGAAAGAGTTCAAGATGCGCAATATTTATTTGTGGGGGATTCTGATCATCGGTAGCTTTAATGGTGGGATTATCCCCGGTTACATGAACGCCAGGATGCTTGGTCTCTACGATAACTTCTGGGTGTTGGTGCTTCCCTACTTGTTTAGTTTTGGAAATGTTCTCTTGGTATTCAACTTTTGGCGAAACCTGCCCAAGGAGATGGATGACTGTTCTAATATAGATGGAGCCGGACCATGGACCAAATTATTCTATATTTATTTACCACTATCTATACCTGTTCTTGCCACAATATCATTATTTACAATCGTGTCAACATGGAATGAGTATACCCAAGGTATGATTTATATCAATAACCGTAATTTAATTCCGCTACAAACTTATCTTCAGGAGATTGTTATTACGATTGATCCCGTTAAAGCTGCCGATGCTGGCAGCCTGTTAAGCAGCGTTTCGAACCAAACGTTAGCTTCAGCGAAGATTGCATTGACGATGCTGCCGATTCTCGTTATTTTCCCGATGCTTCAGCGGTTTTTTATTCATGGGATAACGCTGGGTTCAGTTAAAGAATAGTCTCTTTACACACTAGATGTATCTTCTTTAATGAAATGCGCAAAAAACTGTAGGCACTTTCATAAGTGCTTGCGGTTTTTTGTGTAGAAAAATACTTAAAGTAACTCGATCAAGTAACTCGATAGATTGCTTAAAGAAGAAGTTTCAGATACACTCGCAAGCAAGCGTCATCGGAATACTAGGCGAAACCGTGTATTGCTCTTCTGATGGTGGGGTCAACTAAATGACAAAGGTGCTCGCTTTGAAATGGTCTCTAAAAAATCCATTAAACTGAAGGAGTATGGAATAAAAATGCAATATCATAATCCGGTTTTGCCCGGCTTCTATCCAGATCCTAGCATTTGTAGAGTAGCACAGGACTATTATATGGTGACATCTACCTTCGAATATTGGCCCGGGGTACCCGTGTTCCACAGCAAGGATTTAATACATTGGGAGCAGATTGGACATTGCTTAACCAGGAAGAGCCAGCTTGCGTTCGATGATTTGTATGGGCCCCATGGCATTTTTGCCCCGACCATTCGTTATGACAAAGGCACTTTTTATATGATCACCACCGATGTACGGGGAATAGGTCATTTCTATGTCTATACTGATGATCCCGCAGGCGAATGGTCGGATCCAGTAAGGGTGCAGGGCAGCGGTTTTGATCCTGATCTTTTCTTTGACGATGACGGCAAGGTGTATTTTTCCTATCACCCCGACGAAGGAACGATACGGCAAAGTGAGATCGATATTAGTACTGGTTCTCTAATTGGCGATGAACACTGCATATGGTCGGGCTTTGAGGATAAGCTGTGTGAAGCCCCTCATATCTACAAAATCAATGGGTTATACTATTTGATTGCAGCAGAAGGCGAAACCTACCACGGGCACATGGTAGTCGCTGCACGCAGTGAAACCCCAATGGGTCCCTTCATCAGCTGTCCCCATAATCCGATTCTTACCCATCGCAGCTTAGGGTGGGCTCCCATACAATCCGTTGGCCATGGAGATCTTGTGCAGGATCATGAAGGGCAATGGTGGATCGTGTTTCTAGGGGTAAGGCGTGTTGGTTGGGGCAATCATCATTTGGGTAGAGAAACCTTCCTAGCTCCTGTCACTTGGACGGAGGATGACTGGCCGATCGTAAATGAAGGCAATCCGGTCATGCCACGAATGGAGGTCAATCGAACACATTTACTAGACCCCTTAGCAAAATACCCTATCCGTGATGATTTTGATAATAATCGTCTATCTTTGTGCTGGAATTTCAGAAGACAGGAGTGGGAGGAGCTCTGGTCCTTATCGGCAAAACCCGGTTGGTTGATGCTGAAGGGCTTGTCTGCTAACCTGAGGGATGTTAATCACCACAGCTTCGTTGGAAGACGACAGCAGCATATGCATTTTAGAGCCTCGACCTTATTGGAATTTCATCCTCAGCATGAAGGAGAAGAGGCAGGCTTAACGGTATTCATGAACGAGCAATTTCATTATACGCTGGGTGTTATTCGCGACCAAGCTGGAAGGGTAATTGTCCTCAGTAAACAGGTAGGGGACCTTTCTCACTCTATTCGTTTTCCTATCAAATCAGAGGGGAATGTACGGCTTGAGTTAAAAGGTGATCCTACTCGATATACGTTCGGCTTTAGGATCGAAAATGATCCATACGTACAGTTGGGGAGCGGAGAAACTAGATTGCTGTGTCAGGAGATCGCAGGCGGCTTCACAGGAATATATTTGGCCATGTATGCAACGGGTAACGGGCGACTGAGCAATGAGCAAGCTTTCTTCGATTGGTTTGATTATGAACCGCTGGATGATGTAGACTCGGGAGAAGAATAAGGGATTTGATACTTTTTTATGTAACATAGACTGGGATAGGTCCTTCAAATATGACGCTGGGAGGCGCTGATTATCATACATCCTTTAAATGAAATTCGCTGTTCTAGCGACTATAAGGTCAAAATTAATGGAAAAGATATATTTGTTTACCAATGTGAGGTAGCTAGCTATGCCATATCCTCAGATGAAGGTCAGCTTGAGGTAGAAATAGAGGCTCTTTATTCCTTTTCTACAGTGAAGGTTCGGCCGTTAAACGCTGGCATTCAGCCAAGAGCTGAGGAGAGTAGGGTGCGTTTCGAAGTAACGGCCCCCCTGAAAATGAGTATTGAATTTGATAATGATATTCGTAAACCGCTTTTTCTACTTATCAATCCGGTAGAATCGTCGGCCATTCCCGATCGAAATGATCCTGCCGTCCGATATTATGCAGCCGGTCAGGTCTACCATGAGGGTAAAATTGAACTTCGCTCAAATGAAACCATATATATCGAAGAAGGTGCTATTGTTTACGGAGTGATTGAGTCGGAGAATTCCGATAACATTACAATTAGAGGCCGCGGTATTCTAAATGGAAGTACATGGTCTCGCGAGGGAGAGATGAGAGAACAACGGTTCATCCGTCTGACCAATTGCTGGAATGTAAGGATAGAAGGTATAACGCTTGTAGATGGACCCTGTTGGCATCTCGTTCCAGTCGGTTGTGCGAATGTACGGATTGATAATCTGAACATTATTACTTTTGTAGGTGGCGGAGACGGGATTGATATTGTTGGGTGTCAGGATGTAGTCGTTCGCAATTGCTTTATTCGTTCAAAAGATGATTGTGTTGCGATCAAGACTTATAATGGTTCTGAGGCAAGCAGTCGCAACGTAAGAAATATCCTCATCACCGGCTGCGTTTTCTGGAATGCAGAGTGGGGAAACGCGTTTGAAATCGGTTACGAAACAACATGCGAGGAAATAACGAATATTTGGTTAGAGGATACGGACATCATCCGTTGTGAATTTGAAGGTTATCAATCAGGAGGGACATTCACCATTCATAACGGAGATAGGGCTTTGATCCATGACGTTTGTTATGAGAATATCCGCGTGGAAGATTCCAGAGAAAAATTGATTGATATTAAAGTGCTTCATGCCCAATATTCACATGACGAACATAGGGGCCAAGTGCGAGATATTTATTTCAAAGACATTCATGTGGTGGACGGTCCATTTCCTGTTTCCATCATTCGAGGATTTGACGGCGAACATATGATTGATAATGTAACCGTAGAGAATTTAACTGTATACGGGAAAAAAATATCAAATGCAAACGAAGCGAAAATGGTTGTAGAATTGTCGAGAAATATTGTTTTTATTTAAATAAGTTCCATATGAGAAAAGGAGTGACTTTAATGAATGGATATACATGGCACCGCTCTTCGGTTGGCGGTGGCGGATTTATTCCCGGGTTATTGCAGAGCCCTGCTCAAACGGAGGTAATGTTCGCGCGTTGTGATGTAGCGGGTGTATTCCGCAGTGATAATCGGGGAAAAAGCTTTTACCCTGTCAATAACGGAATGTTAGAATCCTCACACCACAGCGTGGAAAGTTTTGCGATAAGTCCTCATGATGTGAATATTCTGTTTCGCTGCTCGGGTGAGGCAAGAAATAACCGCTCCTTCGGTTTTATTCATAAAAGTAACGATGGTGGACAAAGCTGGAGATTGGTCACGGATGCACCCGACTATATTGGAAACGGTGATGCTCGCAGTATGGGCGAGATGATCCAAGTGAGCCCTTTCGATCCTAGTTATGTTGTGGCGGGAAGTCTATCCAAAGGGATTTATGTTAGCCTTGACGCTGGTGAAACCTGGCGTTGTTCCGGGCTAAAGGGTGAGCCGATAAAAGCAGTGCTCTTTCACCCTTCTCAGCCTGAAGTTGTGTATGCAGGTACGTTGATGAACATTCCGCATGTAGAATATTTATACCCCAATGGGTATGAAAGACCTGCGGTGGGGCGATTATACCGTTCCTCGAACAAAGGGGTAACGTGGGAGCTTCTCTGCGAAAGCGAAAGTCTGGAATTTATGGAGATGGTGTTTGCTGGTGAGGATGCTTCTACGTTAGTTGTCGCAAGCGGGAAGCTCGGGATCCACCGAAGTGAGGATGGAGGGAGAACATTCCAACAGTCAGACAACGGACTTCCAAAGCCAGGTTTTTACAATAACCTATCCGTAAGTCGTCTAGATCGCAACTGTCTTTATACAGCAGTAGACACAGGACCTGGCGCCGATCACATACCGATAGTACCCTTATACAGCTCACAGGATGGTGGTAAGACCTGGAAGCTTATTAAGGATTACCAGCCCCGGGACTTTACGGATTATCCGTATCCTGACGGTGACATTCGGGCAATTGGTTGGGCGGTCTCTTGTTTCATCCCAGATCTTGAAATTCATGGAAGGCTCTATATGAGTAACTGGTTTGGCGTTTCAGTAAGCGAGGATAGCGGGCAATCCTGGAGCGGCAATAATTATGAAGGTATTGAGAATATCTGCTTGGAGAGTATTGTTAGTGATCCAATAGATCCTTCCGTCTTCTATTTCTCATCTGCGGATAAACAGCTCCATATGTCCCGTAATGATGGTGCCAGCTATAGCTCCTACCCTTATGTGAACCGCCCGAATAACTATTATTGCAGCACCGCGATGGCTCCTTCCAGACACCGTAAAGGTGCAGTACTGTACGGGGTGACCAATAATCAAACCAGGAATAGTGCCTTATATCTAACATTAGATTATGGGAAGTCAGTTGAGGTGCTTATCGAATGGCCCCAAGGTTTGTTTGTGCAGGCATTGAGGGAGGACCCATTTGTGCCGGGGGCTTTCTATGCTTACTTGGATGGTGAGCTGGATGCGGGTGCCGGACTTTACCGTACGGAGGATTGGGGTACAGAATGGACAAAGCTGCCGTTTGAATGGGCTAATTATATGAAGACGATCCCTCATCAACAGCATTGGGTTGAGTCAGAGCTTCTCTCGGTTGTCTTCTATCAGAATAAGAATGTTTGCGGCACGAATCAACTCCTAGACGTCCCCTCGAATACAGAGGGCAAAGTTTATCTTGGAGAATGGACAGAAGGGGTATTTCGGAGTGACGACAGTGGGCAAAATTGGAGATCAATTCGCGGCAATCTCCCCTTTGGCCAACATCCGGCATCCGTTCTTGTCTGTATAGCTTCTGATGAGAAAAGGCCTGGAATGGTTTATGCCGGATTTATCCGAGAGGGGCTATGGAGAAGTCATGACGATGGAGGGCATTGGGAAAAGGTATACCCTAAGGATAACAGCCTGTATAACGCCAGCTCCATCGCGATAGGTGGTGTAACAGGGGATGAGCTTTATATAGCCTGTGAACCGATGGACTGGAGTAAATGTCCCTCTTCCGTCATCGTTAGCCGTGATCTGGGAAAAACATGGCTGGAGGTATTTGATCCAACGATGGGAGCCGTTCGTTGGAAAGGGATTGCAGTCAACAAGCAGACAGGAACCATTCAAGCAATTAGCTGTGGAAATGGCGCCCTTCATGCAAAGCCGGTTTCAGTATAAAACCAGATGAATGATGCTTGAACCAAGCCCAAGGAAAGCCAAGAACATAACCAGGAAGCAAATAATCTTCCATAGTTATGTCCTTGCTTTTTGTTGTTACGATTGGTTTGATTATGAACCACTGGATGATGTGGGCCAACAATAATAAATAAACACAGGCTTGATAAGGAAAACAATGCAAATAAAGCGAAAATAGTGGTAGAATTGGTCGAGAAAATACTGTTCTTATAAGCGAGGGTGATGGATATGAAAGAAACAAGGGTCATCATAAATAATTATCCTTTTGAGGGTTTTGAGCAGAAGCAGGCAGAAGGAAAAGCACCTTGGGAATCCTTTCACGGATGGCCAAACTGCTGGATTTCCTTAGAGGAGGCCCCGGAGGGTCCATTTGTTGCGGCTTACAAAAGAGTGTTTGATACGCACTTTGATGAGACGGTACGTGTTCATGTCAGTGCAGACGAGCGGTACGAGCTCTATCTAGACGGGCAGTTCGTTGGCAGGGGAAGTGACAGAGGGGATATAAATAACTGGTATTTTGAAACATACGACTTGCCTTTGACAGCAGGTAAACATACACTTGTCGCTAGAGTTTGGTCTCTTCGTCATTTGAGACCTTGGGCACAGTTTACTGTTGATCATGGTTTTATATTAGCTCCAGAGGGTACAGCGTGGACCGAGGTGATCGGAACCGGAGCATCTTTATGGGAAGGAATGCGTTTAGAGGGGTATTCTTTTTTTGATACATCAGGCGCGGGGATTGGCACGGGGGGGAAGGTTATCATCGAAGGTCAGGCCTTCCCTTGGGGCTTTGAGCATGGAGAAGGTGCTGGATGGAAGCAAGTCAAGAGTGGCAAGAGCGGAAACAACGGATATGAACAGTTTACCGGGAAACAATTGCGGATTATGAAGCCTTCAATTCTTCCCTCGCAAATGCAACAGGAAATTGAAACGGGACTTGTACGGTATGCAGCCTATGGGGATGTATTAAAACCGGTGTTAGTCTCAAATAGGACAGATCAAGATCAAGTGCCGGTACGGATGGAGCAGCATGAAGAACACCTCGCGGCACAGTGGCAGGGACTTCTGAATGGAGGAAACCTTACAGTTCCTCCATATACAAATGTGCGAATACTGGTTGACCTTCAACAGTATTATTGCTTATACCCGGTGATTCACACCTCTGGAGGGAAAAATGCGGAGATTCGAATCGGATGGGATGAATCGTTATTTGAGCGGCAAGCGGATGGCGTTTTTATCAAAAAGCAGCGGGATCAGATCGAGAATTATTACTTCCGCGGAATCGGTGATCGCTTTCTTTTAGATGGTGGGAACGATCGTAAATGGGACACCCTTTGGTGGCATGCCGGAAGGTATGGCGAAATAGTCGTGACCACCCAAGAACAAGCACTCGTGATCGAAAGACTAACGCTGACAGAAACGCGTTACCCGCTTGAAATTCAAGGAAGATTTAGCAGTAATAACGAGGCGATAAATTCTTGGATTCCACTAGCGATTCGCGGCTTGGAAATGTGTTCACATGAAACCTATATGGACTGTCCTTATTGGGAGCAACTGATGTACGTCGGGGATACTCGGTTGGAGGCCATGCTGACGTATGTTCTATCTTCGGATAGCCGTCTGCCCCAAAAAGCAATCCGTATGTTCGACGCCTCACGTTTAAATTATACGGAGTTGGTCACATGCGCTTATCCCGATACCTCGAATAAAATCATTCCTAGCTTTGTTCTATGGTGGGTAGGAATGGTTTATGATTACGCGCTATGGAGAGGCGATCCTAAGTTTATATCCTCCGTCATGCCTGGAGTACGCAGTGTTGTGGACAAGCTGTTACAGTATCGCAACGAAGAAGGTCTGCTCCTGCAGCCAAAAGGTTGGCCTTTTATGGACTGGCACCCAGACTGGAGTTATGGGAATCCGCCGGAGGGCGGGGAGAATATTAGTGCTAGCTATCACTGGCTGATGGTTTATACGCTCGGGAAGCTGGCAGAGCTTGAGGGGTTTGTCGGAAAGCAGGGCTATGCCGAAGAAGCTGAACTTCTTGCAAAAGAACTTGCGGAAGCCGGAGAACGAGCATTCTGGAACGAGGAGAAAGGCTGGTATGCGGACGACCGAACCCATAAGTATTACTCC
>JACMJI010000047.1 GCA_014380705.1 Gorillibacterium sp.
GTCTACTCACGATGATGATCCATCTTTATGAAGCTTATTCTCCACTCTTAGGACCTGGAAACCAAGGAGCCGCCCCTTGCTAGAACGGCTTTTTAGTATATGCATGAAGTTTATTTATATGGATTCGTCTACTCTGTCGTTTTTGATTTTAATGAAGATACAAATCGTGAAGAACCCGAGCCAATTCGGTAAAGCTGCCTTCCTTCTTCATAGCGAATGAACTGTGCATCCTCCGGCAACTCAATCGGTGGACCATTCTCCGACAGAACCAAGTGAATAATGGTTAAAGGAGTTCATTGCAGGATCTTGGAATCCCCGCTCCTCCGTATAACCGTCCCATCGTTCCCAGATCGTCGTTGCGCCTTGGCGGATTGAATACCCCCAAGACGGGTAAGACTCTTGCAGTAGAAGGTGGTAGGCCGCTTCAACACAGCCATTCTCCACCAGCACTGGCATGAGATAGCCGACACCGAGGAATCCGGTTGTCAGGTGCCAGCCGCACCCCACCGGGTCGATGTATTATTCAGTTCATGTTATAGAACCCAATTTACTTCTTTGCGTATATAAAGATATGACTTCCCAGCCAGGCTGGGAAGCCATATCTTTATTGCTGTACGTTATCGGGGGTGGAGCTGACAGCAGGAAAGTGCAGCTTACCTCTACCCTCGAAAACCTTTTCCACTCAGCACCATATGTCAAGTCACTGTCTTACTCCTTGACAGAACCCAGCATAATTCCACTGATGAAATACTTTTGCAGCATTGGGTAAACAATTAGAATCGGAAGCATAGATACGAAGATTTTGGCGGCAGTCAGGGTCTTGTTAGAAAGCTTAGCCAGCTTCTTGATCTGATCTAGATCCGTCAACGTCGGGTCAATGTTGACAACGATCTGCTGCATATAGGTTTGCAGCGGGATCAGTTTATCGTTTGTAATGAAGATCATCCCCGTCGTAAATTCATTCCACACGCCGACCATAAGGAATAAGGTTGTTGTAGCGAGAACAGGAAGTGACAATGGGATAAAGATCTTAAACAGCATGTACCAAGGTCCAGCACCATCCATGCTCGCTGATTCCTCCATCTCACGAGGAATACTGCGGAAATAGTTAAGGACCAAAATCACGTTAAAGATATTTACAAGAGATGGAATCACCAGAACCATGAAGCTATTCATCAGTCCCATTTGTTTGATAACGAGATAACCAGGGATTAATCCACCGCTAAACATCATACAAAATATAAACAACCACATGTAGATATTACGCATGTAAAATTCCCTGTTCTGCTTCGAGAGCGGGTAAGCCATCATAACCGTAATGACAAAGCTTAATAGGGTAACGGCCACCACACGCTGTACAGAAACCCAAAAGGCTCTAAAAAACTTCGTGTCATCTATAATTTTGGCATATGCGTCCAGATTAAATCCTTGTGGCAACACGGTTATGAAGCCGGCCTCCGCCAAGGATGGCTTACTCATGGAAACGGCCAGGTTATGCAAAATCGGAAATAAAGAGCTTAATGAAACAAGAAGTAATATAGCAATGATCGACCAATCTGCTATCTTGGTGCCTAGTGTTCTGCTTCTAACCATGCTGATTTTCCCTCCACCTTAAAAGACTCGGTAATTGGCAAATTTGCTGGCCAATTTATAAGTTGTAACAATAAGCACCAAACTGATGATGGACTTCATAAGTCCGATTGCTGTTGCTACTTCAAATTTCCCTTCCCGAAGTCCAGCCCTGAAAACGTAAGTATCAATCACATCGGCTGAATCGTACACGAGTGGGTTGTAAAGGTTAAAGATTTGGTCGAAGTTAGCGCTTAAGACTCCCTGGAGACTTAGAGTCGCTACCAACACGACGGTTGTGGTAATTCCGGGAAGGGTGATGTGCCGAAGCTTCTGCATTCGGGTCGCACCATCAATATCTGCGGCCTCATAAAGGGAAGGGTTAATGGCTGTCAACGCAGCCAAATAGATGATGGCACCGAAACCAAATTCCTTCCATATATCGGAGCTTACTAGAATGGTTCGAAACCAGAAATTGTCACCTAGGAACATAATGGGTTCCATGCCTAAAGAAGTAACCATTCGGTTAAAGATGCCATCCAAAGCGAACATGTCCCTTAGGATCCCAGCAATCAATACCCATGAGAGAAAGTGGGGTAAATAGACAATCGTTTGGATGCTTCGTTTATACCATCGAATGCGCACTTCATTTAGCAGTAGGGCAAAAACAATCGGAACAATAAAACCGAACACCAATTTCAATAGAGCGATCGAGATCGTATTTACGAACAATTGGGTACCTATGGGACTTTTGAACAGAACGTCGTAGTTTTCTAATCCGACCCAAGGTGATCCAAAAAAACCTTTTGTAGGAATATAGTGTTTAAAAGCCAGAACAATTCCGAACATTGGCCAAACACTAAAGAGAAGAACCAGAATCAAGCCAGGAAATACCATAAGATTGTAATGCAGCTGAGAGGTCCAATTACGCTTCATGATGAGGTACCGCCTTTCCGGAAGTATGAAGGAGGAGAACGCCAAGTTTCCTTGACGTTCTCTTTCCTGGGATCTATTTGCCTGAAACTTCTTTATTTACTTCTTCAAGGATTTCGTCCCCGCCTTGGGCTTTCCAGTCAGTTACGAACTTATCAAAGGCTTCAATGGGTTCTTTGCCCATAATGATTTTTAGATAAACGTTCATCTGGAGACTTTCCAATGCAGTCATATTCTTCTCCATGGTAGGCGTCTTGCCTTCATAGGCTTTGTAAATGATATTAGGATTGGCGCCGTTAATGGCATTCATAGCTAAGATCCAAGCCTTGTAGTTCTGCCAGCCAGGCATGTTCTTCGTATTGTTCTCTGGATCTTTTTCGCCTTCTTTAAATTTGCTGATCTGATCATATGCATCCCTTTCATCAAAGGTTAACAGTTGATCACGAGTCATTTTGCCGTCCAACGCATCCCTTAGGCGGGCAGCTTTTTTAAGTTCTTTATCGGTTGAGTCGATAGCAAGACCAAACAGAATTGGATTTTTCTCGACAGCATCCTTGTAAAGACCATTGTACAGTTCGATAGTCCATTCTTCATCCTTATTTTCAGTCCATACATTGACCCACTTCATGGCCAATTCCGGGTATTTGAAGCCTTTTTTCACGACGATGATCGTACCAACAGGTGTTCCGGCCGTTACTTCCAGCTTGCCGTTCTTCCCTTGGAGTGCGTATGGCGTCCAGTCTGCGGTCTTGTCGTTATTCAAAGTATTGTTAAGCGGATACCAAGGACCATACCAGGAATGGCTGACAATGCCCGCAGTGCCGCCGGACAGCAATTCCATGACTTTACCGCCATCCTTCAAGGCAAAATCCTTCTCAATTAAGCCGTCTTTATAAAACTGAGCTAAGAATCCGAGAGCTTCCTTGGCTTGGGGCTCGATGCCTCCGTAAACCACTTTCCCGTCATCAGCTTTATAGAAAGATCTTGGGAAAGAGGAGAAGTAACTAAAGAATGCGGATCCGCCGAACATTCCAATCGGATCGTTCTGCATTTGTAGAGCAAGCGGAACCGTTTTGCCACCGCCAGCTGGATCCTTTTCCTTAAAGGCTTTGGCGATTGCAACAACATCTTCTATACTCTTGGGTTCAGGCAGGTTCAACTTCTTCCGCCAGTCATCTCTAATCCATACAAGAGGGAAGTCAGCGGTAGGCATTTGGTTAGGTATAACGTAATTTTTACCATCAATAGCGAGGAAGTCATGGACGCCGTTGTTGTTCTGCTCCCAACCCGCTTTTACCTTCGGAGAGGCGTAGTTTTTGATCACGTCAGTGAGATCTTCAATCATGTCTGCTTCTACTAGACGCTTGACCATATTCTTAATATAGGTCGCGTCGCCGCCGATTTGCAAAATATCTGGAAGGTCGTTAGCCGCCACCGAAAGTTCTATTTTGTTCTTGAACGCTTCTCCGTCCGAAGGAAGAGCCCAAAGAATCTTCGGATTTACGTTCAACTTTTTCATCATGAAATCGTTGTATGCGTTCTTGTCATAGGATTCACCAGCTGGGAACTTCGGATCTACACTTGTAGACTTGACCGATGTGAAAGTAACGGTTTCCGGGAATGGTGCGAAAGGATCATAATTTTTCGCCTCTGCCGATGCAGCTGGAGCAGTACTGCTTTTCGCAGTGTTTTCAGTGGTGCTTTTTCCACCGGAGCAGGCTGTAGTCAGAAGCAACGATGCTATAACAGGTAAAACAAGCCATTTGCCCTTCATGTGTAAATACCCCTTCCAAAATGTATATTTTTGTTTGCGCTTTTATTATAACGAAGGAAACCCTTTATCAATAAGAGATTTCCTGTTTCATTTTGCGGAAAAATGTAACTAATTTCATGGTCATAGCAACATTTTTCCGGTTTCAGCGCATAACTTTAATGTTTATCATCTATAATTGTTCCATTAATCACTTTTTCTTATTCTCCCTGTACTCCTTCGGTGTTTTTCCGGTCTCTTCCTTGAACACTTTTCGGAAATACTGATCATCCAGAAACCCGCAGCTCTCACTGATTTCCTGAACGCTTATAGAGGTATGCTCTAGTAGTTCTCGAGCCGTATCCAACCGTAATTTCCTCATGTAATCATTAAACGGAATGCCCGTAATCTGTTTGAAGCAATTGCTGAAATATCCCCTGCTCATATGAACAGAGGCAGAGATTTCCTCTTGTGTTACCCCATCCTTCAACCGCTTTCTCATGGTATCCATAGCCTGTAAGATGCCTAGTACAAGATCAATACTGCCGGAATGATTATGAAAACCAGCTTGAAGCTGCTGACATATGCCTTTCAGCCAATCGGACCATTCCTCCCAGCCCGCTTTCGCGGATGGTGCTTCCTGAATGGTGTTAATATGAAAGAAGTGCAAGTAAGACCAGCCTAATAAAACGGCTTGAATGATATCTCTTAAAAGCTTTCCGGAAGGCTTAGATTGGATGATCGCGGAATCAAGCTGGTCAAAGGCGGCGCTTTCAAATACCCAACGGTAAGTGTTCCAGTGCTTGAGCCACAAACCCTTGTCGATCATTTTCCTATCCGTCCACTCCCGCATGGATTCGTTATAATACCACTTCCCTTTCTTCATTGCATAGAAGAGTCCATGGTCCAAATAGCGGGTAAGCGTTTCCTTCATCTCCTGACGTTTGATTCCGTTCAGCTCATGGAAACAAACCACCAGCCAGTCAGCCTCAGGTACAATTGTACGAATCCAGTCCTCTTCCTCATATTGCAGCTCTCCTGGCCATTCCGGCTGTAGAAACCAGGCTTCCTCTGAAACGGACATAATGGTTTCAGCTGTCGATCTCTGAAAACGGTATAATTCATTCATCCCGACTCCAGAATGGCGAGGCAGAAACAGAAAGCCCTTATCTACGGACCTGGAGGATTTCTGATGGGTCGCTATCAGCTCCAAGCGGACTTTTCCCGAGATGCGGTGCAATACTTCATCCAGAACATGGTCTTCTAGCTGCGTTTTGACAATATAATCGATAGCTCCCAAACGGAGTGCCTCTTGAACATAATAAAAATCCTGATGACAGGTTAGTATGACTGTTTGAAGCCGGGGATGCAATGTTTTTACCTCTTTCATAAGCTCAAAGCCCGACATAATGGGCATGGTTAAATCAGTAACAAGAAGATCAACAGTATGGGATGACAGAAACTGCAAGGCTTCCTCCCCGTTCCCTGCTTCCCCCACAATCTCCATGCCATGCTTGTTCCAAGGCAGTACGTGAAGAAGCCCCTTCCGTACTAAGTGTTCATCATCAACGAGAAGCGTCCGGATCAATGGCTTCTCCTCCCTTCTCCATCGGAATATGAAATGATAACGAGGTCCCCTGGCCTAGTATGCTCTCCACCTTAAGACTATAAATTTCCCCATACTCGGCTCGAATAATGTTACTGACAAATTTAAGCCCAATTCCGAGACCTGCTTTACCTGGGTTACCATTCCCTTCGAGGAGTTGGTCTAATTCCTGTTTTGTCATACCGTCACCATCATCCCGCACAACGACATGCATGAGACCTTGATTATTCGGCTTGACGCTGACGAAGATCGTCCCGTCTTTATTGCGGAACCCATGATACATGGCATTTTCCACCAGCGGCTGAAGGAGGAATCTTGGAATCTGACAATCCTCCGTCTCTGGATCCACATCTATGCTTACATTGAAGTGACTATCGTACCGAATTTGCTGCAACGCAACGTAATCCTTTAAATTCTCAATTTCCTGTTTGACGGTTACCATCAAGCCCTCTTTGCCCAAATTGTAATGCAATATCCGGGTAAAATGGGCAACTAGCTTAACCAAATCCTCTTGTCCGGACATCTTGGCTAAAACCTGTACGGTGTTCAACGTATTATGAATAAAGTGGGGGTTAATCTGGTACATCAGCTTTTCAATTTCAAGCAGCCGCTTGTTTTTCTCTTTCTCCTCCACCTCGACCACTAAATCTCCAATCCGCTGCCTCATCCGATAGAACCTGAACAATAGCTCGTCGAATTCCAGCAGATTCATATAGCTTTCCTTCGCTATCGGCAGATTATTGGCCACGGCATTGATTTCTTTCCTGAACACTTGGATCGGACGGTACACAATCCTCCAGACCTGGTAAGCAATCAGTAAGCTAAGAACCAGATTAAAGAGTGCCACGAACCAAAAATTCTTTAACCATTGTCGGAGCTCATAATGGTAATCTCCTTTGCCAATGGCTACATACATCGTCCATTCCCCGCTCCCCTTGCTGGGAAAAAGCATTTGATCTTGATAAGCAGTGCTTTTCATACCGGTGGTGTTAGGGGGTAATAGGGTTCCCAAGGGAAAATGCTCTGCATCCTCTGTGTAGGTTATTCTGTTCTCATTATTAGTCAAAAGGTGGACGACCGGACGACCGTACTGCATAGAACTGAGTAATCTCGGAAATAGCGCATAATTCGTTTCTACATATACCTGAATGGGTATCCCATTGTCGCTTTCCGTCTGTCGGAGGATAGAGAAAGACAATTCTTTACTATTTGAGCTGCCGAAAGGATTATAGGTTGCATGGGGGGCGTAATACTTCAGCCCTCTTCGTTCAGATAGGATAGGGACATCCTGAAGGTTCAATGGCTGCCTTACGGGATAGTTGCGGAACAAGACCTCCCCCGTGTCGGTGCGCATAATCAGAATAATTCCGATGTTCGGATTCGTAAAATTAATTAGACTCATAGTGGTGTTTATCTCTACTTGAATATCTCTTTGGCTCAGTGGATCATCGTTCAACTCTAGATACCGCTCAATCAATTTGACGACTCTTCCGTTAAGAGAAAGCTGTTGAGAAGTAAAATTAAGATTGTTAAGTGTATTTTCAACGTTAATCCGTTCTTTCTCCAACGTTTCCATGAAACCCTTTTCAATTTTATTAACGAGCAGGGAATTGATGGAATAGTACGAGACTCCCCCAAGAATGGTTAGCGGCAATAAGGAGCTGATAAGAAGCATGACGATAATGCGACCGCGAAAGGTACGCCGAAAGAACGTGTAAAATTCTGTTATTCTCATGATTCCTGCTCCTTTCCTGAAAATCAAATATCACAACTTTCATTATAGATAACTCATAAAAAAAAGAGAAGCCACGGCCTCCCCGAAAAATGTATCCATTATGGAGAAAAATGTATTCTGCATTATAGAGAAAAATGTTGTTGCCACCTGCAAGTCAGCATAAGGAAGGAATCGTCGGCGAAAAAACTTGTTTTCAGAATATCGTGAAAGTCGATTTACAAATAGATGGAAAACTCCAGCTATTTCATCGTAAAACACCTATTTTTCTACAAATAGATGGATATCTCCATCTATTTGATTAGGATTTTCGCTAAAATTGCACAAGACCCTCGATATAAATGGGTTTTTCCATCTAAATTAAATAATATGTTATAGAACTACGGGAATAGATGGAGAAATCCAATTATTTGTCCCTCCACTTATAATTTTTTTCATTTTCAAATAAATTGAATTACACGAGCAAACTTTATTTTGATATATTTACCATAAAAGTTTGCGCTTGCTTGATTCACTTTTGTTTAGTCTCCATGCAGCAACAAAAAACCCGTATTATTCAAATTGAATAATACGGGTTTTTTAGGCTTTAATGACAAGAATACGCAGAGAAAACTCAGGTCTTCCTGTCACCTACCTATAGTAGGCCTCTCATTCAGCGATTAGCGAAAGAGGGATTAGTTTATGCTATTTACCTTTTTGTGGATATCCCCTAATATTACCCCTCAAACTTGACAAGAAAGTAATTCTTCTTGCCCCTGCGTATAACTAGGTACGCCCCTCCGATACGCCCAAGGCTCTCCACTAACACGCCTAAATCTGTTACCTTGGTACCATTTACTGTAACGGCTCCGCTCTCGATATCCTGCCTGGCTTGGCGTTTGGAAGGAGCAGCTTTAATCGTAACAAGCAGATCAACCAGTGCCAGCTCCTCTTCCCCAATTGTTGTAACCGGGGCATCGATAAAAGCTTCCTCGATTTCGATCTGGCTCAGGTCCTGTACATTGCCGCTAAACAATGCTTGTGTAATGTTCAACGCACTTTGCAGCGCTTCTTCTCCGTGAACAAGTTTTGTCACATCAGCTGCTAGGACCCGTTGGGCTTCGCGCTTCTCGGGCTGCTGGCAAACCTCTTCTTCCAAGCGAGTAATTTCCTCAGGCTCTAGGAAAGTGAAATATTTGAGGAAGCGAATGACATCATTATCATCCGTATTAATCCAGAACTGATAGAACGGGTAGGGGGACGTTTTGTTCGCATCTAACCATACCGTTCCACCAGCTGTTTTACCAAACTTCGTCCCATCACTCTTGGTGATCAGCGGCATCGTTAACCCGAAAGCTTGGTTCTCCGTGCTCCGCCCGATCAGCTCCAACCCTGCAGTAATATTGCCCCACTGATCGCTCCCACCAATCTGCAAGGAACAATTCTTGGTTTGATTTAACTGCAGAAAATCGTAGGACTGCAGAATCATGTAGCTAAATTCGGTGAATGAGATCCCGTTTGCGATCCGGGAATCTACAGAATCCTTCGCTAGCATGTAATTGACCGTAAAGTTTTTACCAATATCCCTCAAAAAATCAATTAAGGAAAGCGACCCGAGCCAGTCATAGTTGTTAACGAGCTGTGCTGGGTTCTCGCAAGCGTCCGAGAAATCTAAAAACCGCGACAATTGATTCTTGAGACTTAGGCTCCACTGCTCCACGACATCTACGGTATTCAGTGAACGCTCTGTTGCTCTACCGCTTGGGTCTCCAATCAATCCCGTGCCGCCACCGACAAGAGCTAACGGAATATGCCCAGCGAGTTGAAACCGCAGCAAGGTCAAGATCGGCAGCAAGCTCCCGATGTGCAGGCTGTCCGCTGTTGGGTCGAAGCCACAATAGAGCGTCACACGCTCTGCCGCAAGCTTTTTTTCCAGTTCTTCTCGGTTAGTAACCTGGTATATTAGACCTCTGTATTCCAAATCCTGCAAAATGTTCATCTTCTGGTCTCCTTTTCGCTATA
>JACMJI010000048.1 GCA_014380705.1 Gorillibacterium sp.
GAAGGACAGGTGTACTATTTGTACAACCGGGTTCAGGGTATCCAGCAGATGGCCGATCAGATATCCGCTCTTGTGCCTGAAGCCAGGGTCGCAGTTGCCCATGGTCAGATGGGTGAACATGAGCTAGAGAGAACAATTCTGAACTTTCTCGATGGAGAATATGATGTTCTTGTCAGTACAAGCATTATTGAAACAGGTGTTGATATTCCTAACGTGAACACGCTGATTGTGCATGATGCGGACAAAATGGGACTTTCCCAGCTTTACCAACTGCGTGGGCGAGTTGGAAGATCTAATCGGGTAGCCTACGCGTACTTTACCTACCAGCGGGATAAAGTGTTGACTGAAGTGGCAGAAAAGCGCTTGCAATCGATAAAAGAGTTTACAGAACTGGGGTCAGGGTTTAAAATTGCAATGAGGGACCTGTCCATTCGCGGCGCGGGAAATCTTCTTGGAGCCGAACAGCATGGCTTCATTGCGTCCGTCGGTTTTGACATGTATTCTCAAATGTTGTCTGAAGAAATCAATAAGCGAAAAGCGGAGATGGTTGGGGGCCCTGGGGTGCCATTGCGTGATTTTGCTACGCAGCTGGACTTACAGGTCGACGCGTACTTGCCGTCTGATTATATCTACGACAGCATGCAGAAGATCGAGATCTACAAGAAAGTAGCCGGTATTACAACACTTGATGAAGCAGGGGATCTTCAAGAAGAATTAATCGATCGGTTTGGGGACCTTCCCGAGGCCGTCGAGAACTTGCTTTCGGTCGCAAGGGTTAAAGTATATGGTTCTTTGTATCGGATCGAATCGATCTCTCAGAAAGGGGAGGATTTCCATTTGAAGCTTCATGCTGACCAGAACGTTAACTTGGATGGCAAGAAGCTGATCGCTCTATCCGCCCGTCTAGAGAATAGGATAAGGCTTGTTCCGGGGTCACAGATCCATATTGAGGTTAAAGGAAAAGGCAAAAAGTCAGACCGGTCGTTTATGCAGCTTGAGAATTTTTTAGAATTACTCGGGGAGACCCGCATTTTGAGAGGAGAATTACAGAATGCAACAAACTAATACACGGCGCAGAATGCGTTTTCTCGCTGTAAGCTTATCCCTTGTTCTTGCCATGTCTTTCCTTGGTGCTTGTGGAAATAAGAAGGCTGCAACTGATGACAAAGCTGTCGCTACTTATAAGGGTGGAACGATCACACAAAGCGAGTTTGACACCTTTGTAGGTGTGAATGTCATTATGGATAGCACCGGTCAGGTGTCAGGCATGCTGGCTGAACCACAATACAAAGAGTATATTCAGGAGCAATTGCTGAAACAGCAAGTGGTTTGGGAGATTCTCGATGCGAAGACCTCTGATGCTAACCGCAAGGAAGGCGAGAAACAAGCTGAGGAGCTTGATAAGCAGATCAAGGGAATGGAAGCTGCTCAGAAAGAAAGCTTTGAAAAAGCCATGAAAGATAATAAGGTTACCGTGAAAGACTTGAAGAGATATGTTACGGTTTCTACTGGTATATCCAAGGAAATGGAAAGCAAGGTAACCGAGCAGGAAATTAAGGCTGTCTATGATGAGCATCTTAAGACAAACCCGAATTTTTATGATGTTGTTAACGTGCGGCATATTCTAATCGGTGTTCATGCAGAAGCCGATGAAGCAAAGGGTACAGTTAAACGAACCAAAGAAGAAGCGCTGAAGATCGCTAATGATGTTAAAGCTAAGCTTGATGCAGGAGGAGACTTTGCTGCGTTGGCTAAAGAGTTTTCTGAAGACGGCAACAAGGATACTGGCGGTCTATATGCCGATCAACAGATCGGGACCAGCAGTTTTGTAGAGCCCTTCCTGAAGAAAATGACCGAGCTTGAGATCAACAAAATTAGCGAACCCGTTGAAACAGACTTTGGTTATCATGTTATGCGGGTTGATTCGCGTAAGACATTGAAGCTGGACGATGTGAAGGCATCCATTAAGAGCGAGAAATCTCAGACTAACCTCTCAAGCTTTGTTGAGAAGGATTTCCTGACCTATGATTATGTATCTCTGCTTCCTAAAGCGTCCCCTTCACCATCAGCTGCTGCCTCACCTGCAGCAAGTGCGGATGTAGCAGCTTCACCTGCTGCCTCTGTATCCCCTGAAGCCAAAAAATAATTTGACAACTTGTATAAAATCGTATTTCCTAAGCCGTGGCTGAGGATGTGCGGTTTTTTTCTATATCCTGAATGTACAAATAGTCATTGGTTGGGTAAACGTACGGCATCAAAGGGATTCTGATCATAACTTAAGCTAAAGTTTATTCCGCTCCTGATCGGTAAACGCACGGCGCCTAAGGACGTCGAAAGGCATTTATCCTTGCATGTTTAGAGCTTTTGGTGCGTGTAAAGAATAGCCACATTTTATGGGGTAGTTTTGCCAACAATCGGGCATGATAAGAAGGATGAACGTCAGCCTTCTTAGTATCTCCGCCAACTGGTTCTCGAGAATTATGAATAAGGTTTGGTAAGCGGAGAATACTGAGCATACACTTATATCCAGTGGATCATATCATCTAAGGAAAGAAGGGCATCTGGAGAATGAAAGCAACTGGAATTGTCCGCCGCATCGATGACCTTGGGCGTGTTGTTATCCCCAAAGAAATTCGTCGTACCTTAAGAATCCGTGAAGGAGATCCACTCGAAATTTTTGTGGATCGTGACGGTGAAGTCATTTTGAAGAAGTATTCACCAATAGGGGAACTCTCTGACTTTGCTAAGGAATATGCTGATTCACTTTTTGAAAGCACCAATCATCTTGTTCTGATAACGGATCGGGATAATGTTGTCGCCATTTCTGGGGGATCCAAAAAGGACTTTCAGGACAAGCAGGTAGGAAGTTTATTGGAAAACTGTATGGATAGTCGACACTCAGCAATCGAAACGGAGCCTGGTTCTCATGAGATCATGAAGGATGTCAAGGAAACGTATACGAATTGTGTGGTTGCGCCCATTATATCGAGCGGAGATCCAATTGGTACTGTCGTCATGCTTAGCAAGGATGAGAATGTTAAGATGGGTCAGATGGAACAGAAGATGGCAGAGGTTGCTGCTGCTTTTCTTGGGAAGCAGATGGAGCAATAAGACGGGTACTCGAAAAAAGCTCCTCTCGGACGCAAAAGCGAACGAGTAGGGGCTTTTTTCAACTATATAAACTTCAGGTTAGACAGCGTATTCTAATTAAGTGATAGCATAGCTCCGCTTATGGGGCTTTTCCTTGTGGGTACAGATCAGTAAAAAGCAGTATGCATAACTTGGTCGAGGTATGAAAGTACGCTATAATAAGGACATCTTGCGTTCAGCTGGGAAGGGGATTTCATGGAAACCAGCAAGAGTTACTTAAAGGGCGCGGCAGTGTTAGGAACAGCCGCTGTGCTGTCCAAATTGCTTGGCACCGTGCAGAAGATTCCACTCCAGAACCTGGCCGGTGAAGAAGCCTTTGGTATTTATAATATCGTCTATCCCTTGTATACACTGATTTTAACGCTGGCTATTGCAGGGTTCCCTCTGACGGTGTCCGCTTTTGTTTCCGAGAAAATGGCCATGGGCAGTTACCGGGAAGCCAGGAGAATTTTATTTGTTGCATCCGTTATATTGGCATTTACAGGTATTTTGTTCTTTATAGCACTCTATGCTGGCGCGGATCAGCTTTCGCTTTTTCTTGGCGCACCACAAACTGCGCCTGCGATCCGTAGTGTATCCTGGGCACTTTTACTCGTTCCCGTGATGGCTGCACTGAGGGGCTATTTTCAAGGCTGCGGCAATATGGTCCCGACAGCTCTATCTCAGGTAGCCGAGCAATTGGTACGGGTTGCTGTCATGCTCGTGCTGCTTTTCTATTATTTGGAGCTGAATTTGGGTGCAGATCGCATTGCCGCTGGTGCCACATTCGGATCAACCGCGGGCGCCTTATCGGGTCTTATGGTTATGTTATTCTTCTGGCGCCGAGAACAGCGAAGGGTAAACAAAGTGTCTAGGGATGATACGCCGACTTATGAAATTGGCTCTGAAGAGCATTGCACTGCTCGGAAAGTCAACAGCGAGCCTTCAGAGAGCGAGCGGGTCCTTCCATTACTGCGTCGCTTTTTCCGGGTTGCCCTACCCATATGCTTTGGTTCGATAGCTCTGCCTGCGCTCACCTTAGTCGATTCTGTCACGCTTCCAAGGCTTCTGACAAGCCGTGGGGTTGCGGAGGCAGCGGGGCTCTATCAGATTGGCTTATTTAACCACGCACAACCGCTCGTACAGCTTGTAGCATTGATTGCCACCTCCATGTCAGCAGCCCTTGTTCCAGCGGTAGCATTTGCTCGGCTGCAAGGGGAAACAGCCATCCTACG
Organism: Gorillibacterium sp.; assembly: GCA_014380705.1. The sequence continues at coordinate 4,365 of JACMJI010000048.1, forward strand.
GCGGCGTACAGAGGATTCGGTACGTGCTGGCTGGCTAGTTGGGTTTGCAGCATCCTTTGGGCTCGCAGCGGCTTCTATACCCATCAACATCATGCTGTTTAAAACCTCTGCAGGCTCCGGCACAATGTCCATCCTCGCCTTCACAGCGGCTTTTGCTACGCTTCAGATTGTAACCGGAAGCGTGCTGATTGGTTATAACGCTAGCCGACTGCCAGCGATACACCTTTTTGCCGCAACGATTGGCAAAGTGTTACTGAACCTGCTGCTCGTTCCCGCCATGGGCATAAGCGGCGCAGCGTGGGCAAGCGTGGCTGCTTATGCAGCCGCCGCCCTGCTCAACCTCGCTGCGCTAAGTCGCCTCTCCGGCGTTCGCTTCACGCTCGGCGCCTATGTGTGGCGTCCGCTCGCTGCCGCCTCTGCCATGTGCTGCGCCGTCTTCGCGAGCCGCGGAGCCGTGACCGCTCTAGCTCACGCATTCCACGGCAGCTCCGATAGCCGTGGAATGGCAACGCTAAGCGCTCTGCTCGCGGTAACGCTCGGCGCAGCCGTCTACATGGCTGCACTGCTCCGGCTCGGCTGCATTACCCGAGCCGATCTTGAAGCCGCACCATCAGCCGTAACCCGGCTGATTCCTCTGCTAGAGCAAGCAAGGTTGCTCGCTCGAATACAAAAGCTATCGCCCTGCTCAGCAGGCAAGAAGGAGATAAGCCCATGACAGCTAAAATCACAGTCGTTGGTCTCGGCTCCGGTGACGAGAACCAATTGACACTCGGCATCTGGAGTAAGCTACGTGAAGCAACTCAATTGTATTTACGAACGGAGGACCATCCCGTCATTCGTTTCTTGCGGCAAAATGACGTGGCCTTTACAACCTTTGACTCCATATACGAGCAGGAGCAGGATTTTGCTGCGGTATATGAGCAGATCACCCAACATTTGGTACAGGTGGCACTTACATACAACGGAGAAGTGGTTTATGCGGTTCCCGGCCATCCATGTGTGGCTGAACGGACAACTTTACTGCTGCAGGAGCGCTGTGCAGAGAAGTCCATTGAGCTTGTTGTGCTGGGGGGAGAAAGCTTTCTGGATCAAGCCTTCTTGCGTTTTGGGTTTGATCCGGTTGAAGGCTTTCAACTGCTCGATGCATCCGGGCTATCCGCGCAAGTGCTAAACCCGCGCATGCACACGATTATTGGTCAGGTATACGATAGCTTTACCGCCTCCGATGCTAAGCTTGCCTTAATGGAGGTGTATCCTGACGATTATCCCGTTGTCATTGGACATGCCTTAGGAGTAACGGGGAAGGAACGCATAGAGCGGGTACCTCTATATGAGCTGGACCGGGAATCGGGCTATGGTAATCTATCGCTTATTTATGTTCCTCGCACGGACCGGGAGGATCTCTTGAACCGCTCATTCGTGCGCTTGCACGAGATTGTGGCTACCTTGCGCAGCCCAGAAGGCTGCCCGTGGGATCGGGAGCAGACCCACAGCAGCCTGCGTAAGAACCTGATTGAAGAAATGTATGAAGTCCTAGAGACCATCGATGAGGATGATCCGGACCATATGCGTGAAGAGCTGGGCGATCTCCTGCTTCAGGTGCTGTTGCATGCACAGATTGAAGAAGAGGTCGGGGTATTCACCGTTTATGATGTTGTGCAGACGCTAAATGAGAAGCTGATTCGCCGACATCCCCATGTTTTTGGAGATAAAGCGGCAGCTGACGCAGAGGAAGCCCTTGCGAATTGGCATGCGATCAAGCGTATAGAGAAAGAGAACCGCGGTGAGGATGTCCAGGAGGCATCGGCGCTGGATGGAATTCCACGCGATCTGCCCGCGCTATTAAAAGCGTGGAAGCTGCAGAAAAAGGCCGCGGCTGTCGGGTTTGACTGGGCAAGCGTTGATGATGTTTTTGCGAAGGTAGCTGAAGAGATTGAAGAACTGCGAGAGGAACTGGAGAGCCCCGGCTCTGAGGGTGAAGCCAAGCGTCGCGGGGAGCTCGGAGATCTTATTTTTGCTGTCGTTAATCTGGCACGATTCCTGAAAGTAGACCCGGAAGAAGCATTAGCTTTGACCAACCAAAAATTTTCTGATCGTTTTCACTATATTGAGCAAAATATTCGTCTAAAAGGTCAGGAAATGGACAAAACTGGAATTGATGAGCTCGAGTTTTATTGGCAAGAGGCGAAAAATGTCGGTAAAACAGAAAAATAACCCAGAAAAGCAGGAGTTTTTAGCAGGGATAAAGAATATAATCAGGGCTAGGTTAACTATTTCGAGGAGGTTTACTATTTATGAATAAAACTGATTTGATTGGCAACATTGCAGAAAAGAGCGGAATGTCCAAAAAAGATGTCGAGTCCGTACTAAACGGCTTTTTCGGTGAAGTCACCAACGCTTTGTCTCAAGGAGATAAAGTACAATTGATCGGCTTTGGAACGTTTGAAACCCGCAAACGCAATGGCCGCACCGGTCGCAACCCACAAACGGGAGAAGCGATTACGATTGCCGAGTCCGTTGTACCTGCTTTTAAGGCAGGCAACAAGCTTAAAGAAGCTGTAAAATAATGCGTATTGATAAGTTCCTGAAAGTATCCCGTCTGATTAAGCGGCGTTCTGTCGCTAAGGACGTGTCCGATCAGGGCAGAGTTTGGATCAACGGGAAAGAGGCCAAGCCTGCAAGTACGGTAAAGCCTGGAGACGAATTAACCATCCAATTTGGACAAAAGAACGTTACAGTACGGGTGGATCGCATTGCTGAAACCGTCCGTAAGGACGAAGCGGGCGAAATGTATACGCTGCTTCGCGAGGAAGCTCGCCTGCGTGACTAATAGAAGTCCCCAATGGAAAGAGGCTAACGCTAAAGTTAGCCTCTTTTTAGGTTCTAAAACAGGACATCCCTCCATAGGGTAAAGGTAAAGGGGGGGCATAGGATGGTGGAACAGGGAAAGGTAAAACGTCAGGAAGTACGGATGCTGAACCGCAAAGCATTGGAAATATCCGGTGTGTTAAATGTAGAGAGCTTTGATAGCGAGGAGTTTCTGCTAGAAACCGAATGTGGGTTTCTCACCGTTAAGGGGGAGAATCTGCATATCAAAAGCTTGAATTTGGAGCAAGGTATCGTGGCAATCGAAGGTTATGTTAATGCAATGGCCTACGTAGAAGAGGGAACCCAGGGAAAACCCAAAAGCCTTCTTGGGAAGCTATTTAAATGACCCTCTCCGTTCAATATCTTACAATGGGCATGATGATGGCGAGCGGGATAGCCATGGGCGTTATCTTTGACGTTTACCGCGTGCTGACTGGGCAGCTGCGGCTGGTCCGCCGGCTGGTTCCCTTGCTGGATCTGGTCTATTGGGCAGGCGTAACAATATTTGTTTTTCGAATGCTTAAACTGGGTAATGAAGGACAGCTTCGTTTTTTTGTCTTTATTGGCTTGGCTTTGGGCACTTATTTATATTATTGGTTATTTAGTGGAGCGACTCGTTCCGTGTTTGAGAAAATGATCAAAGCAGTAAAGTGGCTAGCTCGGATGATTTACAAATTCTTGATCCTTTGTGTCGTAGGTCCTGCTATTTGGTTGTACAAGCTTGCCTTTATACTGCTTTGTTATGCGGCTTCAGTCGCTATTTTCTTGTTAAAAATTGTGTTACAATTATTTTACCCTGTTCGAATTCTGCTTGTGTTTGTTTGGAAACAAACAGGAGGCCGGATTAGCTGGGCCATATGGACCACCCGCGTGAAGCAGATTAGATTCTTCAAGCTTATCGTACAGATCAAGGTAAAGCTGGTACAATGGCTACATCACTTCCGCAAGTAATATTTGGTAAATTCTGAACTTAAAGCAGGAGGTCAGTCGCATGCCACAAGCTTCTAAACGGCAGCCCAAACGTTCATGTAAAGCTTCCGTTCGTAGGATGCGGCTCGCGTTCGTTGTCATGATCGCACTTACGATACCGATACTTATTACAGCTTGGAACCAAAATGGACAGTTGCGCAATAATACGGCTCAACTCGAGGAGCTTAAGAGCAAGCTTGCCAATAGAACAGAGTTGAACAATATTATGTTGCTTGAGCTTAAACGAATGAACGATCCCGAATATAAGCAAGAAATTATTCGTAGTGAACTCAATTATGCAAAGAAAGGCGAGACTGTATTTGAACCAGCTGATCCTGATAAGTAAGGGCTGGTATTCTTGCTTTCCCGTCTTCCTTCGGGTATAATTTGCGTAGTTCTAGTTTTTTCTACCCATTATGAGGAGGAACGTATTACTTTATGGCCATTGAAGTAGGCGTCAAATTGCAAGGTAAGGTTACAGGCATTACTCACTTCGGAGCTTTTGTAGAGCTGCCTGAAGGAGGAACGGGTCTTGTACACATTTCTGAGATCGCTGATAATTACGTCAAGGACGTAAATGATCATCTGAAGCTGAGCGATGTCGTTACAGTGAAAGTGATCAATGTGGATAAAGACGGGAAAATTGGTCTTTCCATCAAGCAAGCTGTCGACAAGCCGATAACAGAACAACGTCCTCCACGCGCTAGTGGAACCGGAGGAAACTTCGAGAGACGTGAAGGCGGCGGAAGTAGTGGTGGCTTTAATCGCGACCGTGGTGGAAGTGGCGGCGGTGGTGGTGGCGGAAGACCCTTTAACAAAGCGGGTCACGGCAACAAGCCAGTCTTTGGAAAACCTACCTTCGAAGACAGAGTGAGTAAATTCCTCAAAGACAGTGAAGAGCGTATTTCTTCCCTCAAGAAGAACACAGAGGGTAAACGAGGCGGAAGAGGCGCGCGTCGGGACTGATCTTATCCAATAATAGACCGCGGTTGGCTAACGCCAGACTGCGGTTTTTCTCTATGGCCGTGTAACTCAGCTCGCTAGAGCTTAAGGTTCACCTCTAAGGTCGGGGTTCGA
>JACMJI010000003.1 GCA_014380705.1 Gorillibacterium sp.
ATGAGTTGTGAGAGGAGTCTAGCGATGAAATCACTGATCTATGCCCATAGAGGTGCATCTGGGGATGCGCCGGAGAACACGATGGCTGCGTTTCGACTAGCTGTTCAGCAAGGGGCAGAAGGAATCGAGCTGGACATTCAGATGAGTCAGGATGGCGAGCTGGTTGTTATCCACGATGAGTCTCTTGATCGAACGACAAACGGCAGTGGTTTGGTCGCCCATCATAGGGTGGCAGAGCTTAAACGCTTGGATGCCAGCAATCGCTTTCCTGAATATCGGGGAGAGTCCATTCCGCTCCTGCAAGAAGTGCTGGAATATCTGGCGCCTACTTCTCTCGAACTTAACATTGAGCTGAAGAACGGCATTATTCTATATGAAGGTATGGAAGAGAAAGTGATCCGTCTTGTAAAAGAATATGCGATGGAAAATAGAATTGTTTTCTCCTCCTTTAACCATTACACTCTAGTGAAGCTTGCTAGACTTGCACCAGATATTGAACGCGGAATCCTCTACGGAGAAGGACTATACGAGCCTTGGAAGTATGCAACTTCGATAAAAGCAGCGGCGCTCCATGCTCATTATTTCGCCGTGCATCCCGAGATTGTTGCCGGGGCCCATGCTGCAGGAGTCAAAATCAGACCGTGGACCGTGAACGAAGACGCGGATATCAGGCGAATGATCGCGATGGGTGTGGATGCTGTAATTACTAATTATCCTGCTCGAATGAAAGCGATTCGGGAACAAATGGCTGTCTGAAGTTTTGGGAATGGGATAGATAGATTGCAATCGTTCATCAAAAGTACAATTTTTCCTGCTCATAGAAAAGATGAACCCGCTATAATGAAGGCAAGTTAAACGCTAAGGGGACAAAACTATGTACCGAATTGTTGGAAAAGATAAATTAAATAACTCCGTGGAACGCATGGTCGTTCACGCACCTTTTGTAGCTCGTAAATGCATGCCAGGGCAGTTCGTTATGATCCGGGTCAACGATGGCGGGGAACGCATTCCGCTTACGATTGCCGACTATAATCGGGCGGAAGAGACGGTAACGATTATTTATCAGACGGTTGGCTACTCAACCGGCTTGCTTGCAGCTAAAGAAGTAGGGGACACCATATCTGATTTTGCTGGTCCACTTGGGCAACCGGTCGAGGAGAAGGCGCACCGCCGCGTTCTTGGAATTGGTGGCGGCGTGGGTGCCGCTCCGCTTTATCCGCAATTGCGTATGATGCAAGAGCATGGCGCTACTGTCGATGTCGTTCTCGGCGGTAGAAGTGCGGAGTTTGTCATTCTGGAGGATGACTTTTCCGGCTTTTGCGACCATGTTCACGTGGCCACTAATGATGGGAGTGCGGGAGTTCAAGGCTTCGTAACCGATGTTCTTAAACAGCTTTTGGCACAAGGCAATGAATACGATGAGATCATTTGTATCGGTCCCTTGCCTATGATGAAAGCTGTAGTTAGCATCACCAAGCCTCTCGGTATTCCAACAGCAGTATCGCTTAATCCCATCATGATTGATGGTACGGGCATGTGCGGTGGCTGTCGCGTTTCCATTGGAGGCGAAACCAAATTTGCCTGTGTGGATGGACCGGATTTTGACGGCTGGCTGGTTGATTTTGATGAATGCATCCGTCGCCAGGGGATGTACAAGGATATGGAAGAACATGTATGTTCGATCGGATGGGAGAGCAGCAGCCAATGACTAACATGAGCAAGAAAAAAGTGAGGATGCCGGAACAGCCTCCGCTTATTCGCAATCGCAACTTTGAAGAGGTAGCTCTCGGCTATACCCCCAGGCAAGCGATGGAGGAGGCAGAGCGTTGCCTTCAGTGTAAGACTCAGCCTTGTGTCGCTGGCTGTCCTGTAGGTGTCCCGATTCCAGAGTTTATCCAACTGATTGCTGATGGTGATTTTGAGGCCGCCTACCAGATGATCATTACTGAGAATAGTCTTCCTGCCGTATGTGGTCGTGTATGTCCGCAAGAAAATCAATGTGAAGGCGTCTGCATCCGTGGTAAAAAAGCAGAGCCAGTCGGGATCGGTCGGCTTGAGCGTTTTGCTGCAGACTATGCCTTAAGCTCGGGCTTCACCCAGAACAACAAGACGATAAAGAATGGCATTAAGATTGCTGTAGTTGGTGGTGGTCCTGCAGGATTAAGCTGTGCTGGAGATCTGGCTAAGCTTGGCTATGATGTGACGATTTTCGAGGCCCTTCATGAATTGGGCGGTGTCCTTACTTATGGGATTCCAGAGTTTCGCTTGCCCAAGGATCTCGTTCAAGAGGAGATCAACAAAATCGCCGAGATGGGGGTAACCATCCTTCGTAATGTCATCGTGGGTCGTTCTATTACGGTGGATGAACTTCTTGAACAAGACTATAAAGCGGTATTTGTTGGTAGCGGAGCAGGCTTGCCGCGATTCATGGGTATCGAAGGGGAGAACCTGAATGGGGTTTATTCCGCCAATGAGTACTTGACTCGTGTTAATCTGATGCGGGCTTATGATTATCCGAAATATCCAACACCCGTCAAAACGGGCAAGCGGGTTGCTGTTGTGGGCGGAGGCAATGTTGCCATGGATGCGGCACGAACGGCCTTGCGGCTTGGGGCGGAGGAAGTAAGCATCGTCTATCGCAGAGGCATGGATGAATTGCCTGCTCGGGCAGAGGAAGTCCATCATGCAATGGAAGAAGGGATCAAATTCCGCCTGCTGGTTAACCCTGTTCGGATCATCGGGGACGGCACATGGGTCCAAGGCATGGAATGTGTGGAGATGGAGCTTGGCGAGCCCGATGCCTCCGGACGACGCAGCCCGCGTGAGAAAGCCGACAGCATGTTTACCATTGAACTCGAGACCGTGATCATGGCCATCGGTCAGAACCCCAATCCGTTGATTCGCCAGACAACTAGCGGTCTGGATACCCATCGCTGGGGCGGAATTATCGTCGAAGAAGCCACCATGCAATCAAGCAAAATCGGCGTATACGCCGGTGGCGATGCCGTTACTGGTGCGGCAACCGTCATTCTCGCCATGGGCGCTGGCAAAAAGGCAGCGAAGGCCATTCACGAATCCCTTCGTGCAGATCAAAAGAACAAAACCACTATCTAAACGGAAGCACACCATACCATGGAACATCCTAACTGGAATTTCTCCCGGTAATATGGCTCATACATCATCTCGGAACAAGCTAAATGGAATTTGTCCTGTTAATTGGGTGCTTTTCAAGCATATTTGACGAAATTGTCTAAAATAGCAGGAGGTTTTCCTGTTAGATAGAGGAATCAGGGGTCAGCTTAGCAATTTAGCAGGAGGTTTTCCCGTTAATTAATTGGCGACCAGCGGCATCACTTTTTTTCGTGTCTAAGATATAACACTCCAATTAGATAGAAGCTGGTTTTTGGATAGGTGCAAGTTTTGGGTAAATGCAGGTTATTGGATAAGAGAAAGTTTATGGGTAAATACTGGTTTTTAGATAAAAGCAGGGTTTTCGATAAAACCCTTTAAACTATTTACTTAAATGCATAAACGCATGGCAAAAAGCCTTTGCAGCTCTATGGCCGCAAAGGTTTTTTTCTACCGCTATCTTAATATTCAGGCTCATAGAGCCAAGTCATTTTATAGACAAGCTACAAGACCGACACAACATTCATCGGCTGACCGTCCAGATACTGCTTCACATTCTGCACAGCAACATTCATCAACCTTATGCGAGCTTCCCGTGTCGCCCAAGCAATGTGAGGTGTGATGACACAATTTTTAGCGGTCAAAAGCGGATTATCTGCCTTAGGCGGTTCCGTGGATAACACATCGACACCTGCACCATACAGATGTCCACTATTCAGCGCATCAGCAAGGTCTTGCTCGCAGACTACAGGCCCGCGGGAGGTGTTGATTAGGATGCTGCCCTTTTTCATAATCGCTAGTGTAGTTTTATTAATCAATCCTTCTGTCTCCGGGGTCAGCGGGCAATGTAAGGATACGATGTCAGACTCGGCCAGCAATTGCTCAATCTGAACGAATGTAATGCCTTCCTGCTCAGGATATACTCGACGTCCACTTGTAGCAGCGAGCAGCTTCATCCCAAAAGCTTTTGCCAGTTCAGCCGTCCGTTGACCCGTTCCACCAAAGCCGACAACCCCCATGGTCTTGCCAGAAAGTTCCATAAGCGGTGACCGGGAGAAGCTAAAGTCAGAACTGTTTACCCAATCCCCCTGGTGCACGGCTTCACTATGCAAGCTAACTTTATTACATATATCGAGCAGCAGTGCAAAAACAAGCTGAGCAACGGAATCTGTGCTATAAGCAGGCACATTTGTTACGGTAATCCCCCGCGCTGCCGCAGCTTTTGTGTCCACAATATTGTAGCCAGTGGCGAGAACCCCGATATATTGCAGCTGTGGAAGCTGGTCAAGTGTGGCAGCGTTAAAAGGTGTTTTGTTCGTTAAGGCGATGCTGGCCCCCTGCAGCCTTTCCACGATTAAATGGGTCGGTGTCCGGTCATAGATCACGACTTCCCCGAAAGCATCTAGGCCGCTCCAACTCAAATCCCCCGGATTTAATGCATATCCGTCCAATACGACAATTCTCATTTTGTATGTCATGCCTCCTTCAACATTAGTAGACCCATTATTATTTACCTTATCGATTGTAACGCGATTTGCTTGGAGTGGGAACTGTTTAGTGCAAATGAATAAATTCATCTACCGAGATACATTGCAGAATACGTTCAGCTTTATCGACGGGGTAAGGCTTTCTTTAAAAATATTATTGATAACTGTAAGAATATAAAACTTCTCCAGAGTTGGCATCTACATCCACATTGTTTTCATGAAAAATATAATGTTTAGTAGGAATTCCATAAGCATTTCCTCCAGAAGAAGGAAGATTTAATCCTTTAAAGGTTACAATATA
>JACMJI010000049.1 GCA_014380705.1 Gorillibacterium sp.
AAATGATCGCTATTTGTTCCTTGTTAATCGGTTAATTCACGCAGTTATGCAGTAATTTGGACTAGAAACGCTAAAGAGGCGAAAGAACTGTACATTTGCAGGAAATTGTCTCAAATCTAATATAGGAAGTGTGGAAAAATGGCCGTTTCTAACGGGAAAAAAAGGGGATTTGTTCGAAGAAACAGAAACAGCAATCCAGCACATTTTCCAAGGGTGGCCGTGTAAGTCCTTACAATAAGGCATGAAATGGCAATTTATGAACAATGGTTAATGTTCGGAATTTATGATTGACAAAGCGAGGTAAGTCCCCCTACAATGATGATTGTGATTCAGGATAAAAAATTAGTTGCTTTTCGTATAATTCCGGGGATTGGCCCGAAAGTCTCTACGAGATCACCGTAATGATCTGGCTACGAAAAGGGAAAGCTACCCGCAAAGCGCTTTTTTGTGTCGATTTATGGCATAAAATGCAGTGTTGCCGGCTCTCTCCCTATGTCGGAGCTCGGGTCCGCAACGAACCGGGTTTTTTGGCATTTTATTTAAAATTACTGAGGGGGCAGACTTTTACAATGGATCGTTTCTTTAAGCTAAAAGAGAATGGCAGCAATGTGCGCACGGAGATTATGGCGGGTATCACGACTTTTATGACAATGGCTTATATCCTCGCCGTTAATCCGAATATATTAAGCGCCACAGGTCTTGATTGGTACGCTGTATTCCTGGCGACTGCACTTGCCGCAGGGATTTTCACTGCAGCTATGGGCCTGTTCGTTAACTTCCCCGTTGCTTTGGCTCCTGGTATGGGACTGAATGCTTACTTCGCTACAGTTGTCCTATCATCGGATGGCAAAATCACTCCGGAGATTGCCCTAACGGCTGTGTTCATCTCGGGTCTTATCTTCATCCTTCTGACGGTTACAAAAGTTCGTCAGCTTCTGCTGATTGCTGTTCCAGATAGCTTAAAGCATGCCATTACCGTAGGGATCGGATTGTTCATCACGATCATTGGCTTGAAGAATAGTGGTATCCTTACCGTTGGTGTTGAGGGCTTCGCTAAAGTAACAGCAGGTCAATTTCATGACCTAAATCCTGCCGAATCGGTTTTTCACATGGGAAGCCTGGAAAATCCAGATGTACAGATTGCCCTGATCGGCCTTCTGTTTATCACCGTGTTGATGGTTCTGCGAGTCAAGGGAGCGATTCTGTTCGGAATTCTCTCAACTACACTTACTGCAGCTCTGCTGGGTTATGTTGATTTCTCCAAGTTGAGCGGCTCAAATGTTTCTTGGGCTCCAAACTTCTCGCAGCTGAACTTCGCTGGATTTGACTGGGCTGGAGCAATGGATGCAGGACTTCTCGCGATCATTGCCACCTTCACCTTCGTAGAGTTGTTTGATACCTTTGGTACGCTTGTTGGTACAGCTAACCGTGCTGGCTTTATGAAGAACCCTGAGGAAGGCCGCAAGCTTGTTGGTAAAGCAATGCTGGTTGATGCAATTGCTGTGAGTGGTGGTGCTTTGCTTGGTACAAGTACAACAACAGCATTTGTTGAAAGCTCTGCAGGAGTTGCTGAGGGTGGTCGTACAGGTCTTACGGCAATTACAACGGGTGTCTGCTTCCTGCTTGCCCTGTTCCTGGCCCCATTAATTTCCTTGATCCCTGGCGGAGCAACCGCAGCAGCACTCATCGTCGTTGGTGTGTTGATGATGCAGTCTGTCAAAGAAATTGATTTTCAAGATTTGGTTGTGGGTATCCCGGCGTTCTTCACCATTACCTTCATGCCTTTTACCTATAATATCGCTAACGGGATTTCCTTCGGTATCCTGTCCTATGTTATTCTCGCTTCCGTTGCCAACTTGCGCGACAAGAACTCGAAATATAAAGTTCACTGGTTGATGTGGGTGCTTGCGGTGTTGATTGTTCTACGCTACATGTTCATCGGCAGCCAAGGTTAGTTCTTAGGTAATTTGTTTAAAAATAAAGCTTTTCATAAAAGATCTAACGCTAAGCTTTTGCGTTAGATCTTTTTTTGTATGGCTATCCCTCCACTTCCTGTGCTCTAAAACCATTTACTGTGATGTTTATGGATAATTTCTAGAAAAATGGGAAAAATCGCAAGGACAGGAGGGAACAGCATGAGATTAAAGAACAGTAAAGTGGTGTATTTTTTCATCGGGGTCATCTTGTTGTGTTTAGGTACAGCAACGTCACCGAGCTATGGAAAGAATAACGCGGCAATCATCAAGCCTAGCTCAGCTGTTTTTTCCCAATATAACTCAAGCCCTATAATGGATAATCCTGTCGGTGAGAGGTTCAATGGAACCTTATCTTTGATTGGTGCTGAACAGACAAGTCAGGACGCTGAGTTTCGGATCAACCTTCATCTACGGACCCCTGAGATGGAAGGGTCTATTGATATAATCGAGGCAGAAATCCGCTATGACCGAAGGTTGTTTGAATTCGTCCGCGCTACGAATTTGGCTGAATCTGCACTAATAGAGCCAGGCCGAATCCAGCTAAAGGTGAATGGGGGGCGCATCTATCATGCGGATCACCTCGGAGAATACCGGGTATCCAAGATTAGTGAACTCTATTTCCGGGCCAAAAAACCGCAAGGACAAGGTGATTTTACGATAGCAGGGGCAGATTTTTATGTTTGGGGGCAGCGGCTGCCTAAAGAGCGGTTTTTTACAGTAAAAGAACGTGTGACGATTGAACCCAAGCTGGAAGCAGATTTAAACAAGGACGGGATGATAACAATTGGGGATTTGGCGCTGGCAAGGCGGCTTTCCATTAAGAAGCAGCAAAAAATAGCGGATAGCAGTCATTATGCACCTTATAAAAGAGTTGTTATGATTGGTCTGGATGGGGCTGGAATTTCAGTAAGTGCAAAAGCGCCTTATTTTGAAACGTTATCATCGAAAAAGACGGAGGTAGGGAATCGCTACGCTATTCCTAATATCCGCCGAATAATAGGATCGGGTGCAGTCAGCTATTCCGCTCATTCCGGCTTACCCTCGTACTCCTCCCCCAATTGGGGCGCTATGCTGACAGGTGTTGATTACGCCAAACATAAAATCAATAATCGCATCAGTGGGAAACGATATTACGAGGAGGCATCTCCATACCCCACTGTTTTTCAAAAGCTGCGAAAAGCCTACCCCGATCGAAAGCTTGCCTCCTTCGCCCATTGGAAAAATATTGGGAATGGTCATATGGAGCCAGCTGCGGGTGTAAACCTACATTTTGGTAGAGACGATTCACTGGTGCAACAGTTCAAAGAGTATGTAAGCAAAGGACTAGCCTATGATTCATCATTGATCTTTATCGTGTTGGATGAGGTGGATAACGCAGGTCATGCGCATGGCTGGTATTCGCCCAAATATTACCGGGCACTCGAGAAGGTAGATAAGAAGGTAGGAATGATCGAGGACACTTTACGGCAAGCAGGGCTCTTGGAGGATACGCTGCTCTTATTAGTTGCTGATCATGGCGGAGGAACACTCCGAACGGGGGGGACTTTAGCTCGTGCCAAGCATCATGGACAAGATGGTGAGTTGGCGAGGACGATGTTTATCGCAGCGTCAGGAAGAACCGTGGCAAAGGGAAATGAAGGAGCGAAGCTGCTTACAGGTGGGCATACACGCGA
>JACMJI010000050.1 GCA_014380705.1 Gorillibacterium sp.
CACACCTTGAAGGCCGGCGAACCCTATTATCTAGGTATCTTCCTGGTCGGCGCGTATCAGGACATCATGGGCGATTTGCACAGGAATGGTCTCGGAAACGGTTAGAATGGAATGAATAATTGAAGTGAAATCAAGCTCAGGATTATCATCGTACTCCAGGAAAAACTGCTTCGTGTTGATCATACCGATTACATTGTCCTTGCTGTCTGTAACTACGGGAAATCGGGTATATTTTTCTCCTTTGATGACGGCGAGATTCTCCTGAAGTGTACGGGTCGTATAGAGGCAGACCATATCCGTCCGTGGGATCATAATCTCGCGGGCAAGCAGATTGTCAAAGTTGAAGATCCGGTCAACATACCGGAACTCCTCCTGATTGATCATGCCACTTTTGAAGCTTTCCGAAAGGATAATTCGCAGCTCTTCCTCTGAATGGGCTTCCTCGTTTTCTGACGCGGGCTGGACACCAAACAGCCGGACAATACCGTTTGCGGAGCCATTTAGCAACCAAATAAAAGGATGCATGACTTTGTTGAACAGAATGATCACAGGACAAAACAGAAAACAAATCTGTTCCGTTTTGCGGATCGCAAACGTCTTGGGAGCTAGTTCACCTACAACGACATGCAGAAAGGTTACGATAACGAAGGCAATAGCAAATGAAAGCAATGAGCCTACAGTGTGCGTAATTTGAAAGCTCTGGAATAGAGGCTCAAGAATCTTTTCAACTGTGGGTTCCCCAAGCCACCCTAAACCAAGTGCTGTAATCGTGATTCCGAGCTGGCAGGCTGACAAGTACCCATCTAGATGATTGACTACATGTTGCACAGCAAGTGCGTTTCGGCGTCCCTCCTGCACTAGCTGATTGGCCCGGCTAGGTCGTAGTTTGACAACGGCGAACTCGGTTGCAACGAAGAAGGCGGTGGCAGCGATTAATAGAAAAAATAGAATCAGACTAACGGGTAATCCCAAGATATGTTTCCTCCAAATAGATTCTTATTTTTATTAATCCATATAAGCTCTCGTGAACCTAATTATAAAAATTCATTTACCAGAAAGCAAGTTTCATGGGTACCTTTAACCGTGCGTAAGAAAGCCTCGATGATGAGGTCAAAATACTTGGAACATCATGTTTAGTAATCTGATTAAACTTGCGGTATTATGTGTACAAGGCTCATATTTTCAGGCGTTGCCAACATTTAGTGAATGTTACTTTGTTTTTAAGTTAATAAAGATAGGGAAGGTTTATATCTGGTATGGGGGGGATCAATGTGAGAAACATGAAGTTTTTTCAGATTATACTAGGCATAATTGGCATCCTGTTGATTATTTATTTGGGGGACAAGGTTAAATTTGTTTTCAGTCCGATTATTTCCTTTGTTAATATGCTCATTGTACCTTTAATGATATCTGTATTTTTCTACTATCTACTTCGTCCTTTGGTTGACTATATGCAGAAGAGGAATATGAAGCGGACCCTTGCCATTCTATTGATTTATCTGTTTTTTACCCTGATTATTGTGGCTTTTTCTCTGAGTGTCTGGCCTCGGCTGCGGGAGCAGCTCCTGCTTTTCATTAACAGTGCACCCAACTTTGTAGAGAATCTCAGGACACAGTTGGAAGAGCTGCAGAGTGATGGAGTTTTGGCTAAATTACTAACGGACAATGAAAACGCACCGTCCACGTTCTCCGAATATTTTGAAAAGGCCTTTAATGCGGTATACACTTACGTTTCCGGACTGAGTGGTCTTATTTCCAACTTTGTAATTATTATTGGTACTGTGCCGATTTTATTATTTTATATGCTGAAAGAGGGAAGAAAGCTGGGGAGAAACATCCTGAAGCTGATTCCTCGTCAGTACAAAAGGGATGGGCGGGAGGTAATGACGGAAATTGATTCCGCTCTCAGCAGTTTTATTGTCAGCCGCGTGATTATCAACCTCGCGCTTGGCGTGATGATGTATATCGGTTTCCTGATCATTGGGCTGCCTTACTCTCTGCTGTTAACAGTGGTTTCCTTCTTCTTTAATTTCATTCCTTATTTTGGGGCGCTCCTGGCTGCCATTCCTGTGTTGATTGTTGCTTTTATCGAATCACCCACGATGGCGTTATGGTCGCTGTTGATCATTCTGGTTGCCCAACAAATTCAGGATAATGTGCTGTCTCCAATGATCTATGGCAAAAGGCTAGAGATTCATCCGATGACGATTATTATTCTACTCCTGATTGGTGGCGACCTCTATGGTATTTTGGGTATGCTGCTCGCGCTTCCTATCTATATGGTGCTTAAAATAATCGTTACCCGAATCTATCGATTGTTCTTTGCCGAAAAGTTTGAAGACATTGTTGGGTGAGAGAAATGACAACATCTTTACAATAGATCTTGTTCCTTCATGATATTAATTCTATACTAGAGATAGTGTGAAATAATGTACATATGGAGGAATAAACGATGAAGGTTATGAAAAGCTTGGTTGGAACGCGCACAGCGGAGAACTTATTGAAAGCATTTGCTGGGGAATCACAGGCTAGCATGCGGTATACCATTTTTGCCGCGGTAGCTAAAGAAGAAGGTTTTCTACCTATCGCTACTATTTTCGCAGCAACTTCCCATAATGAGAAAGAGCATGCGAAACGCTTCTATAACTTGCTGGTAGCCGGATACCAAGGAGAGCTGCCTGCTGCTTTACAAATTACAGCCTCCTATCCATTCACCAAAGGCAGCACAGCGGATAACCTGAGAGCGGCTGCAAGCGGGGAGAATGAAGAGTGGACGGAGCTATATCCAGAATTCGCTAAGGTTGCTCTTGAGGAAGGCTTTCCAGAGGTTGCAGGTGCATTCCGCATGATTATGGCCATTGAGAAACGTCATGAAGCCCGTTACCTGAAGCTAGCTGGTGAAGTGGATAATAATGAAGTGTTCCATAAAGAAGAGAAGGTGATGTGGATCTGTACCGAATGCGGTCATATTCATGAGGGTAAGAATCCTCCAGAGAAATGTCCAACCTGTCTTCATGCTAAACAATATTTTGAGCTATTCACGGAAAACTTCTAGAATGGTCTGATAAATAAGTGATAGATGCTATAAAAGCAGGTACATAAAATCAGGCAACCCTATTCTCGGGGCTGTCTGTTTGTGTTTTAATCGCCGTTGTTTTTCTTCCGCAAAATGCGATCATATTGGTTTAGGACCGCATCCAACATCTGGCTGGCCGCGATAATCTCTGGGTCCGTAAATACCTTACTCTTGGCTAAGAGTGCTAATTCGTTCCGAAGCTCCTCAATCTGTTTGATCAGTCGATCCAGATCCACACGCATGCAGCAGGCTCCCTTGCGCTTTTAGCTCAGGATGCCCCAGATGAGAATTTTTATGTGTATCATCTTTTCTAATTGCAGCGGAGTGGAGCCAAACAGTAAAAAAGCCACTCCAAAAGATGCAAATCTCATCTTCTTGGGTGGCTTGCTCATAGGGAGTTTACACTTCCACAACGATCATCTGATGGCATTCAAGCTTGGGAACCGTGTAGCTCAGCTCGCCATCGGTCTGGTCATATGGCAACTCTAACATCTGTGGAGCCAGATATACCTTCCGGGCAGGGGACGGGAGACGCAGGGTCACCTGAACATTGTAGACGGGAAGGATATCCTCAATAACCTCAATGCCATCTCCCCGTTTGACCGGAGAAGCGTAGAGCAGATGATTGATGTAGCGTGATTCGCCGGGCTGCTGCTGAACCGTGACGATACCTTGGGCCGGCAAATCCGTCTGGAGGAGCTTCGACGGAAGCAGGCGATCCAATGCATAGCAGACCGTTTCCTTTAATACGAGGCTGCCTTTGGTGGAGTAATCCTCAAATACGTTCCAGGCAAGGTAAATTCCGGCATCACTTTCCACCATCCCGGGACCGCCATATTCATGGGAGTCTGGAGTATGTTGGTGAGAGCAGAAGGTGAAGGTATCACGGTTGAAATAAGAATTTTCCCGTTTTCCAAGCTCCTTGCCGCCGACAAGTCGTACTTTTTGACCCTCGGCATAGAAGATGAAGGATGCATCCCCAAGATTGCGTAGAGGAAAGAGGGGCTTGAAATAATCCGGTTGGTAGGGATTTACACTTTCCCATGCAACGCCGAGATCAAGCTTGAAGGCATCGCCCGCCTCATTCATTCCTGAACGACCCGTGGCGAGTAGTTTGCCTCCCGTTGAGAGGTATGCATTGATCTTTTCCATCAGGACCGGCGTTACTCTCACGTCATCTGGAAGGATCAATACCTTGTAACGGCCGAAGTCCGCATCCATATCAATAACATCAAACAGGTATTTGCCTTCCAACAGGATACGGGCAGCGCCTGCATCGATTTTGCCAGAAACATCGCGTGTATCTCCAGATCCTCGAACCTGCTGAACGGCCTCCAGCGAGAGCAATCCGATATCCGCTACGTTCTGTGCATCCGCACACCAGGCTTCTTTGGCCTCCACCTCAGCATAGGCTGCACCGATTAGGCGATACGTCGCTGGGTCCATCAGCCCCGAAGGGTGCAGTTGGTCGCCGATTGAGCAGCGGGCCCCGTTGGCGATG
>JACMJI010000051.1 GCA_014380705.1 Gorillibacterium sp.
AATCGGATAGGTTCGGGTATAGCTGCTCCTGCATTGTGGCAGTTATTATAGGTAATCCGGATGGCAACTAGTGAAGCCAATTCTACCTTTTCAGCGAGAGTAACTTGATAAGTAATTGAGCCATCCTCATTCTTCTGAAGAGTAAGGGATTCTTGGATAATACCATCAACCCAAGCTTCAATTGACCCAAAAGCAACAATTTCCATGGATTTAAGACCTGGTGGAGCTGTAAAGCGATACCAACCAGCTAAGTTTTCTGCTTCCGGAAAGACATTATAGTTAAAGAGACCGGGCTTATTATACCAACTCATGGCTAATGGATAATTTTGCTGCCAATCATCCGGTACACTTTCTGATTCGAATACGATGGAGCTACGACCTGGTTTATCGTAACGAAACATTACATGATTATGTGAGTCTTGAACAGGTAATATGGTTTCCCTTATATCGATAACGGAACCATTGAGCCAGATTTTTTCGGGATGGTTACCACTGATTCTCAGCGCTGCTGTCTTTTCGCTCTCTGCATCAAATGTGGACCATAGAAAGTAAACCTCACCATCCGTTTCAGTAATATAATCGGTTTCTGTCATATTAATGCTAGGTTTACCTAATGCAATGAACTGATCGGTTACTTTCCCCTTCAAACCGTGATACCCTTGATGACCAGGGTCACCTTCAATTCCATACCTCATGGAGAACTCATAAGGCTGCCAATGAAACGTCTGATTACCGATAAGTATGGAGTCTCCTTGCTTTATCATGCGGAGGCTAGCTAATTCTCGCTCAAGCTCATTCGTACAGAGATCCTGCGGAATTGGACCAAGCTTATAGAAATAAGCTCCATAGCCATAAGTTACTTTTTGCCAATCTGCATCATCAAACGAAGATTGTTCCCATCCTGGATTATTCGTCAATTCCAGCGCATATCGAAAATGCCTTGCTTCGGCACCGATCATCTCTTCGGTTGCAGGTAGGCGGTAATCACCAAATTTGTTATTTAAAGTAGGTTGAAGTTCCATTTCCCAGTAATCATCGAGTGCTATGCAATCTTTTAACGGAAAATCAGGCTGAGGGTAAAGAGTGGGAGTAGACTTTAATAATTTGGCTACATCTAAGGTATTGTCCTCCCGGAAGACAATCAAATGGGCAACCTCAGGTTCAAAGGGAAGTAAAATCGTTGTCCCCTCTGAGGTCACGCGATAAGGAAGAATTTCTACAACGGATCCATCCCACGGATTCCAGAGTTCAATTAAGCCATGACAGCGGAAGAAGCATTCCGCGCCCTTAGGTGCTCCTCCGTAGACCATATACAAATCACGATAGCCAATTTTACGATGCATTATATAAGGGAACTCGTTTTCAGGAAGCTCAGTTAAACAAACGAAATCCCGAGGGAAGGAGCTTGATATCAGATCAGTAACTTCTTTAAAAGAAACCACAGTCGCCGCCGTTCCTCCAGCATCATTCTCATTAATAAATTTTTCGGTCAGTTCGATTGCCTTCTTCGCAGACAAACCAAACAACTGAAAAACCTTTTCATTAAGCTTGCAGTCACCATTACCAGCATGATCACTAGCCACTGGAAGAGCACCAAATGCGATCACAATGCCACCAGACTTATAAAAATCGAGTGCTTTAAGTAATGTAGAATAGCGCAGTGTACGCATCGCTGGCAAAATTAATACACGGTAAGCCTCTCCAGCTACTCGTAATTCCCCATCCTCGATTTCAGCGCGATCCAGTGATTCAAAGTCCATAAAATCAAAATCAAACCCTTGCTTATATAAATGTTCACCAAGAGCGAAGGAATTCGCAACAGAAGCTTCCCCTTCGATTCCAGCTTCCATGCTTGCTACTGGATATAAAATTGCAACATCACAGGCGTGCACACCTTGACTTAATAAATAGCTTAAACGTTCCGAGCAAGCCAAAAAGGAATTCATATGCGGCCAATAAGGCATGCGAAAATGATTGCAAGGCGGCGCCCACTCCCACCAACCACCAAGTGTTGTATAGTATAAGCCATGCAAGGAAAGTAGATTATGTCCAGAAGCGAAATTGCGAAAAGTCGCCTCTGTAAGCTGTGCAGTGTTTGTACTCCAGCCGCTACTATGATAGCCCTCAAGCCATGTGCGAGGTCGATTGTACAAGTGAGCGATGGAGCTTGCGACTTTATTCTTAATTAAATCACATTGCAATTCAGGTTGATCGCAGCCAGGTCCTTGATTCCAACGCTGTGTACGGAAATAATCGCCAAATTCGGTTACATCTTTCCCTCTTCCACCGTGATCGCAGCCGTATATCAACCCGCGCTCCTGATGCCATGTAAAAACTGGAATGAAATAATGCTCTTCTGATATAGCCACCATCACATCTTTATAATCCAATCTAATTTTAGTGGTTCGATGACCGATATCTGTAAATAAACCGGCCAGTTCAGGCAATAAATCATAACCTTTTCTATGCTTAAACGCATGGAGAAAATCATCATTCCAGAGCAGCCCCCGGATTCCAAACTCCAACTCATCGGAGAAGAAGAATCCTAATTTAACATTCGGAATACCAGAGAGTCTTTCTTCAAAACGCTGAAAAAAGTGTTTGATTACCATTGCACCGGCCAGTGGATGCATGGGGTCAAGTGAACGAGGGTTATCCTCGTAATAAACAGCTACTATTTTCCATTCTCCATCAGGCAATTGGACCTGAAGATTAAGATTATCGCTTCGCTTCATATCAAACAAATCGATTTGTAGCGTTGAATCAGAAGTAAACGCATCATAAATTGAAATTTTATAGGCTATAACACTTAATGTGTTTTCAGGAAGAGAACAATCGACATTACCATCCTGTATATTCCATTCCACATGTTTAAGAATTCCACCTGCCATGCTTGGATTCTCCTGTAGAATTTCGTCCGTATACGAGCCCTGACCCGGAGAACATAACGTATAGTCACTAAGACTTACTGTAATTCCGTGTTCGCC
The DNA here is from genome assembly GCA_014380705.1 of Gorillibacterium sp. The sequence goes on from JACMJI010000051.1 coordinate 2,988, forward strand.
ACATTTACCCGCAAACCAGCTAAAGAGCTCCCACCAATCTTCAGAAAACAGTGGAGGATCGCTGGGATAAGTAAGGCCGAATGAATCACCGCCTTTGTCACTATGTGCATAATTAATCTGCAAGCCAGTTATATGATGGTCTATTAGCTGTTCAAGCTGCCATAAAAGTCTTTCTTTCGTTAGTTTCTCGCCTACCCACCAGTAAAACGCGACTTCGCCATATCCTTTGGGCGGGCTTACAAAACCTGGATATGCATCAAATTCAGGTTCTCTGTTTGGAAATCCGATTGAAAGATTGGGCTGCATGGTGAATCTCTCCTTGTAGTGTTAGTAGTATCTCTTTTCTAAGCTTAAGCTTAACGATTTTAGACCCTACTTAACAGTCCAAAAGTTATCCGAAATGTGGTAGAAAGTAACCTACTATTATCTACTCTTTTATGATATCTTAGAGTAATATAGTTTATTGAAAGTGGTGTTTGCTTTGCTAAAACTTGAAAGATTGAAGCGTCATTTAGAGGACCTGCAACTTACAGTTACAGATGTAGGCTTTCTGCGAGTTTCACCGCAATGGAAACATCACAACCATATAACAGCTAATAATGTGCTATATTATTTTCTCGAAGGAGAAGGCCAGATTCAAATCAAGGATCAGGCATTTAGCCCACTTCCAGGAGAGTTGTATCTATTACCTGCTGGTAAAGTCATCTCTTATTCAACTTCTGCAAAGAACCCTTTTGTTCAATATTACTGTCACTTTCACGCTTTTGTAGGTGCTATGCCCTTATTTCAGTTGATGGAAGCACCATTATGTTTGCAAATTCAAGACAAAGTTCGTTTGGAGAAGCTGTTTAAAAAGTTACATCAAGCCTTTAAATCAACGGATATACTAGCAACCTTAACGGTAAAAGCAGCAATGTATGAATTGCTAGGATTCATCTGGATTGAGGAATCGAAAGCATTAAGTCTTACTTCGACCAATTTCGGACAAAAATGGAACGACATATTACACTATATTGAAGAGCATGTAATGGAGCGGATTTCGGTTGAGCAGTTGGCACACACCTTTAATTATAGCCCCAAGTATTTTTTTCGTTACTTTAAACAAACCTTTGGTATGCCTCCACATCAATACATTATTAAGTTAAAAATGGAGAGGGCCAAACAACTGCTGCTTACTACAGATTGGCAGGTAAGCTTTATTGCTAATAAAGTCGGAATGGAGCGTACTAGCTTTTCGCGGATTTTTCAAAAATATACCAATATGACACCTCGCCAATTTCAGTCTTCAAAGCAGCTATAAGTATGATATGGAGGACTCAACAACATGGGAGGTCGCCTGATTGTTACATAAATTTCATTTAACCAAAGGCATCCAAGGCAAATTATTTCTATCCTTTTTGCTTGTTATGATGTTGCCTACTACACTAATTGGAATTGGTTCGTATTGGGTATCGACCAACACGGTACAGGAGCAGGCAAGGCAATCGTTTGAGGAGAATTTATCATTCTTGGCAAGCAGTATCGACCGTGATATGCAGCGGGTAGAGCAGTTGGCCGATTTCATCTATGCGAATGAAAGTATAAGCAAGGTATTAATGGCCAAGAAAAAAGATGGAGTTGATTTTTTCTATGCCTCCAAACAGGCAGACCAGGAATTAAACAACTATTTATTGTCCTCCGATTTATACCCATATATCGAAGTGCTTTCAATTCTGGGCTTACAGGAAGGAACAGAGTATATCGGAGTGGGAAACGGGTTCACGGACTGGGACTCGATTCGTGAACAGTCATGGGTGGATGAAGCCATTCAGGGAAACGGAAAAATAATCTGGTTGGGCATCCGCGATACCTTTGCATCCTATAAAAACAATCCAGTTGTCACAATGGTTCGAGGTTTGAAGGATGATAGATACCGCTCCAATATTGGATTTCTTGTCATCAGTCTTCGGCAGTCGTTCTTCGGATCTAAATTTGCCTCGACAATGGCCAATCAAACTTCGGAGATTTCCATGATGGATCACAATAAGAATATTATTTATCATCCCGACTCCACGAGAATCAACAAGCTTTCTGAGAGCTTTCCTCAAGTATCGACGGAGACGACTATGGGTTCGTACACGAATAAAGACAGGAGTAACGTCAATAGCTTACTTGCTTATCACCGTATTCACGGTTTAAACTGGTGGATCGTGCAATCCCAGCCACTAGAACAGTTATTTCAGAAAAACGAGAGGATCCTTACCGTAACGTTAATCGTCTTTCTTTGTTCTCTACTCTTGGCTGGCATTGTCTGGTACTTCGTTTCTTCGGGAATCGTACAGCCGATCCGGCGTCTGACCCGGGCGATCGGACAAGGTAAAGGTTCAATTAACCTAGACAAAGTTCCCGTTAAGCAAGAAGACGAAATTGGTGTCTTGACTTTAGCGTATAATCGGATGACGGAGCGAATCGAAAAATTGGTGGAAGATGTGATCGAGCAACAAAATCAGAAAAGAGATGCTGAATATTCGGCGCTTCAAGCGCAAATCAACCCGCATTTTCTGTATAACACATTGAATTCGATCCGTTGGATGGCCATAATTAGTGGAGCCGATAATATCAAGTTGGCTGTAGAGACACTTGGGCGACTGCTGCGCAATACAGTTAAACGGACCGCAGAACCGATTCCTCTGATCCAAGAATTGAAGAATGTTCAAGACTTTGTTTCCATTTTGCAGATTCGTTATCATGACCGCTTCTCGGTTCAATACGATATTTCTCCCGAAGCCGAGGCGTGTGTTTGCCTGCCTTTCATCGTGCAGCCTATTGTCGAGAACGCCGTTTTTCACGGCATCGAACCCAAAGAAGATAAGGGTGAAATTATCATTCATGCAGATGTCGATCCCAAAGGATTGCTCGTCCTAATCGTTTCTGATGATGGCATCGGGATGTCGGAAATCACTGCTAGTTCATTATTGGCGCAATCCCAGAAGGGAACCCATGGATTCACCGGAATCGGGTTGAGAAATATAAATGATCGCATACAACTATCTTACGGTCTTAGCTATGGGATTACAGTTAGCTCTCAGGAAGGCAAGGGAACCAAAGTGATGGTTCGAATGCCAAATATTACAATACCACTGGAGAAGGAGGGAGAGGAGTAATACATGTATAAAGTACTGATCGCAGATGACGAAATGCTGGCTAGGGTTGGCATTAAATCGTTGATCTCTTGGCAAGACTATGGTTTTGAGGTAGTGGCGGAAGCTGAAAATGGACGAAAGGCTTTGGAAATGGCCAACCGGTTCCAGCCTGATCTGATTATTACGGACATAAAAATGCCGATTATGGATGGAATCGAATTGTTCCGTGAACTTCGCAAACAGGGACATCCGGCAAAAGTGGTGATTTTGAGCGCCTATGACGATTTTCCTTATGTGAAAGAAGCTTTGAAGATGGGTGCCGAAGACTATTTGATCAAACTTGATATGCAGCCGGAACATTTAACTGTCATTTTGCAGAGAGTATCCCAAGCATTGAAAACGGCTGACTTGCAGAACGGCGTTAGGCATCGTCAACTTCAGAATTTGGGTGTGCTCCAGCAGAAATTCCTTAGTGATTTGCTGCTGGGCTGGATTCATCGTTTCGATGAAGTGCAGGAGAAGCGAGACGAGCTACAAATTACGCTTCCTAACCGAGACTTAATTTGTTTTGTGCTTCATCCAGATGACGACAAATATGCCAGTTCGGGCGCTCAGGATATCCATCTGCTAGATTTTGCTATAATGAACATTATCGAAGAGATACTTCGTGATAAAAAGTGGGGATATGTATGCACGAACCATCCCCATCAATATGCAGTATTGTTTGTACCCGAGCAAGCCTGCGGTCGGGATCATCTGCAGCAGAGTTGCATAGGGATTGTGATGGACATCCAGCATGCGCTCAAAAAATATTTAAACGTTAGTATTACGGCTGGAATAAGCGATGTGCAACCGTCTCTCATGGAAGCCGAGCGGGCGTATAACCAGGCATGTGAAGCGCTAACTCATCGTTTCCGGTATCCGCGCGGTAGTAAAATTACTTACGGAGCGATAATCGCTGTAAAATCGAACGCTTCTGAGGAACCCGCAATCTATTCGGATGCGTTGAGGGTGATCGATCTTGCACTTTCCGGTAAGGAAATGGAAGTCATCGAAGTAGGTTTCGAAAAATTGAAAAAATTGCTTACAGAAGATCCAAACCCGCAAATTGAGCTTTTCATTCGTGTATGTACAGCACTGCTCTTCTCCTTGCTCGCACAGTTCAAGGAAAGGGGCAGAGAAATTGCCACCGAGACGGGTAGGGCGCTTTATGAAGAACTTGGACGGTTTAAAGTTAGGAACGACGTACTCGCATGGCTAGAAAGATGCAAGCATCTCGCATTATCTTTGGATGATCTGAACGATACCATTCGCAGTATTACACAAGCCAAACAATGGGTGGCCCGCAATTATATGGGAGACACATCGTTGGAAACAGTAGCAGGAAATTTTAATTTCTCAGCCAAGTATTTTAGTGCCTTATTTAAGAAATGCACAGGCATCAACTTCGTTGATTATGTGACCGACACTCGCATTGACAAGGCAAAGAAATTGCTGAGGGAAACAAACATGCGGATCTTCGAAGTGGCGTTGAATGTTGGTTATGAAAATGAACAGTATTTCAGCCGAGTATTCAAAAAGTCTGTAGGCCAATCACCGCTTCAATACCGACAAAAGAGTTAAAATCAAATGCACATTTTCCCAAGACAGCGGAAAAAGTGCATTTTTTATGGAAATATATCAAGATTACTATATATTATTGTTATGCTCACACAATAAAACAACAAATCAAATTAATATTCACGAAATAGTTCAAGTCTCAAGGAAGGAAACCATGGGATGATAAATTTGAAACCAATATAATCAATAAGAAAGGATTAATATAATAAAATTATATTGAGAGGTGACGAATATGAACCTTATATGGAAGAAAGTAATGATGTTTAGTTTGTTAATTGTATTTATTATTTCTGCAACGCCTTCAACAAGTTATGCAGCAAATTTCTCCTGGTCTTTCGGTAATGACGTGACGGCTAGCTCATTTAATTATTTGGATGTCGATCC
>JACMJI010000052.1 GCA_014380705.1 Gorillibacterium sp.
AATTAGCACGCCGGATGATTCTGTTTCCGCTGCTATGGGTGATCCCCATCCTATCTTTATGCACCTATGCTTTATTAGGCTAAGGCGGCTGGCACCCGATTTCCAAGCGCTGAGAAATCCTCCTATTGAACTCGGGAGGGTTTCTCTTTTTTGGAAGCTACCGCCCTTTCATCCCAAAGAATTCACATGCTTCTCTTGGTAGATAAGAGAGATCGCCAACCCCTGCCTGAAGAACAATCGTTTTCTCGTTAAATTGGATGATGACCCCGCCTGAGTCTACGATGTAATTATCTTTAAACACGCGAATCCCCATCTGCAGCTCCATTGCCTCTGCAAAATCCTGATCTGTGAGTAATCGGCGGTTATGGGCCTTTACCATGAATGTGTCTCCTTTAATTCAAGTGTTTTCAAGTGCGTTCTCTTATGAAGTCCCTACTTATTGTATCATTTATCGATCAGATGATGACAATATCATTTGCTGACGTTTATACTAGTAAAGGCTGAAATAGATCGCACGAATGATGTTAGCAAGACTAGGAATGATAATTTATTTTGGGAGGCATATACAATGCTTATCGGTGCAATTGAGGCGGGCGGTACTAAGTTCGTTTGTGGAATCGGAGACGAGCACGGAAACGTACAGGATCGGATCAGCTTTCCAACAGGAGAGCCAGAGCAAACACTAGGACAGGTTATTGGCTATTTTCAGGATAAGAAGGTAGAAGCGATTGGAATCGGGACATTTGGTCCGATTAATATCGACCGTGCAAGTGCGTCTTATGGACATGTAACCACGACACCAAAACCAGGCTGGTCAAACTATAATTTTCTGGGAAGACTGAAGCGTGAATTTAACCTTCCCTTCGGCTGGGATACAGATGTGAATGCCGCTGCTTTCGGTGAGGCGACATGGGGGGCAGCCAAAGGTCTGGCTAGCTGTGTTTATTATACGATCGGTACGGGCATTGGTGTTGGTGTTTATTCGGAGAACAAGCTTGTACACGGCCTTGTTCATCCGGAAGGCGGACATGTACTGACGAGACGGCATCCAAGTGATACCTTTGATGGCTTCTGCCCTTATCATGGAGACTGCTTGGAAGGTCTTGCTGCCGGCCCGGCAATCGAACGCCGATGGAATATCCCCGGAAGCGAGCTGCTCCCTGACCACCCTGCTTGGGCGATGGAAGCCTTCTACATCGGGCAGTCTATAACCAATACTATTCTGATGCTTTCGCCTCAGAAGATTATTCTTGGTGGAGGTGTCATGCACCAAATGCAGCTGTTTCCAATGATTCATGCAGAGGTACAGAAGAATCTGAACAGCTATATAAACCATTCCTTGCTCATTGACGACATTGCTAATTATATCGTACCTCCGGGGCTAGGCGACAACGCCGGTCTATGCGGTTCCCTTGCGCTTGGTGTTTTGGCGCTTAAGGAAAAGTAAAATAATTTCCACAACCATTAAATTATATAAAGCCTGTACTTCACATGCATGCAATGTGAGGTACAGGCTTTTTTTAGCATTCGCTTTCCGGGTGGGGGATGGCGAGTTGACCAATCTTCGTATTCCTATTCAGATCGAAAGTCATGAGTAAACAAATTAAGCCGTCTTCTCTCCCGATTTAACGGTAGAACGCCTTGCCAAATCGTCCAGTAACTCTTTGGCAAACGCCTGGCCAAATTGCTTAGCCTCCAGTAATTCTTCTTGGCTTGGTTTAAAAATAGCTTTCAAGCTTGGGAATAGCTTTAAGCGTAGTTGGCCGAGGCGAGCCTCAATATGCTTAATTCCCTCCCCACTCCAACCGTAGGAGCCAAAGACACTGGCATGTTTTTTACCGTGAACAATTGGGTTTAGCTGAGAAAGCAAGCTCCAGATCGGTGGAAGCGTATCAGCGTTTATGGTAGGGGAACCGAAGAGCAGCCCATCGGCCCAATAGATTTTCTCCAGCACTTCTGCCTGATCGGTTACAGTAAGATCAAATAAGGACACGTCGATCTGCTCCCCATAACCTTCCTCTATGCTCCGTTTAATCTCATTTGCCATCATTTGAGTATACCCATAAACAGAAACATAGGGGATAACAATGCTTGTTTTTTCATTTGGGTTCTTCTCCACTGACCATTCTTTACAAAGACTAATGATATCCTTCGGGTTCTTATCTAGTATAGGACCGTGTCCGTTGCAGATCATATCGATCTCGAGGTGTTCTATCTTATGGATGGCAGTCAGCATGCTAGACTTGAAGGGACCCATGATGCAGTCATAGTAATATTTTAGAGCAGCGAAATAAGAGTCCCTGTTCTCCATTTTGGAGAAGAGCACTCCATCAAAAGCATAATGAGAGCCAAAGGAGTCACATGTGAATAAGACACGATCTTCTTCGACATAGGTATACATCGAATCCGGCCAATGAAGCAGAGGAGCTGGGATGAAAGTAAGCGTCTTTCCTCCGAGCTGGAGGGTGCTTTTGCCATTTACTATCATGGAACTGAATTCCCGATTGGTGATTGCCTTCAAATATTTAATCGCAACAGCAGTCCCGACGACAGTTACATTCGGTATATAGTCTAGCAGTTTCTCTAAAGAACCGGCGTGGTCTGGTTCCGTGTGGTCCATGATGATGTAGTCAATTTTACTAAGCTCAATCGTCTCCTGCAGCTTGGCGAGATACTCATCCCAAAACTTTACCTTTACCGTTTCAACTAAAGCTGTTTTCTCTGTTCCTTCAATTAGATAGGAATTGTAGGAGGTGCCATATTCGGTATACATAATGATGTCAAAGACCCGGATGTCGTGATCCTGCACCCCTAACCATTTGATGCCGTCTGTTAGTTCTAGTACTTTCATTGTTCATTCTCCTTGTGTCATTGGTATGGTCTAACTATGAATAAGCTTCTATTTTGTTGATGCCGTGCTTTCCACGAGTGTGGTTAACACGAGCGTGGATCAGATAAACCCCTGTAGATAAGAGTGCGGTTCCCATCGCAAGCCAAGCAACGGGGGGCAGTCCACCGCTGTCATATAAACTTCCCATCATATAAGGACCCACGACCCGACCCGCTGATCCAATCCCTCCTGTTAGTCCGATGTAAAAGGGTGCGTTCTTCCCGCCGTGTTCCGATAGATAAGCAGGCATGACTGGAGAGATCAGCATCTCCCCAAAGGTGGTGAGCACCATCGCAAAAACCATTGCAGGGTAGCTATGCAGTACAAGAATAACCATGTAACCAGCAGCATAGAACAAGCTGCTAGCCGTCATTTGGGAGGATAACGATTTGGCCATGTACCGCTTGATCAGACTAATGATCGGCTGTGCGGCAAAGATCAGAATTCCGTTCAATGTCCAAAGAAAGCCATAGGAGCTTTTTGGCAATCCAACCGATATGATGAACGGGGAAACGCCGGTGTTCCATAAGGAATTACCGAGATGCAGCAGCAGTGCAGCAAGCGCCATGTACAAATAGAGCTGATAATTCCTCATCAGAAGCCAATTGCTGGTTCCGAGCTGGACATGTTTCGCTGTCGTTTCCGTGCAAATGGCTGCTGTTTGCTCTCCATCTACTTTTTTCAGATAGAGCAAGAAGAAAACAGCGAACACGGCTGATGTTGTACCGTTGAGCATAAAGCTGAGTGAATACGAAACGTCAGCAAGGAATCCGCTTAGCGCTGTACCGAGAGCAACGCCAATATTGTTGGCGACATAAATGATATTGAATAACTCGGCCCGTTTCTTGGCGAAGCGAAAGCCTATAAACGACTGAATTGCCGGCATGGATAAGGCATTGAACAAACCAATTAACGCCATCATCGCCATAAAGGCGTACCAAGAGTGGCTGACGAGAGGAAGGGCGAATAACCCAAGTGCATTCATGCCAAGTGCGCCAACGATCAGACGTTTCACACCAACCTTATGATAAAGCGCGCCACCAAGAAGCTGTCCGATAATCCCGCCTACAGCTTGAACCAGAATAACCAGCCCGGCATCTGACATACTCCGACCCAGTTCATCAAAGACGAACATGGAAACCAGTGGCCACATTAAGGCACTACCCGTAGCATTAATCAGACTGGCAGCAAGGAAAACCTTTACTTCCTTTGGATAGGGGTCCAAAACCTTCATCTCTCTATTACGCTCCTATCTAACTAGCTACCTGTAGCCACAAACTCCATTATAGTACGTAGACGAAACAATCGCATATCATTTTTTCAGGAATCGTTATGTTTTGGAATGGAAATGATCTGAAACTTAGGGGTGTAAAATCTTGTAAAATGTTGAACTCTGCTACATAAGTTGAAGGGAGATATCGGGTGCTATGGATCGTTGACATAGAAAATCTCGGTTAATTTCGGTCTATGCAATAAAAATCCCGCTTTCTGTCTATCCTAAGAACAAGTGTGTGAATTGGAAGAGGGTAACATATTATGAAGCGCATAAACAAAGGTATAGAGAAGCTTGTCATTGGTATAGATGTAGGTTCTACTACCGTTAAAGCCACCGTGGTGGATCAAGAGAGTAAAACGATTCTTTGGTCCGATTATCAACGTCACCATGCGAAGCAAGCGGACAAGGTATTAGAATTATTGACCGTAATTGGCAATGAATTTCCCAGCATCAAGCAGGAAAATATTCGTATCTTCGCAACGGGTTCGGGCAGCGACCCCATTGCTCCGCATATTGGAGCGAAGTTTGTTCAAGAAGTAAACGCCGTTACGATGGCTGTAGAGCATCTTCACCCCGAGGTCGGTAGTGTAATCGAATTAGGGGGTCAAGATGCAAAGATTATCATTTTCAAGGAAAATTATCAAACGGGGAATAAGCAAGCGCTAACCTCAATGAATGACAAGTGTGCATCAGGTACAGGCGCCACTATTGACAAGTGCATAATCAAAGTCGGTCTGCCCTTGGAGGAAGTTGGGAAGTTGCACTTTGATGATAGCAAGCTGCATCACGTGGCTGCTAAATGCGGCGTGTTTGCGGAAACGGATATTGTCAATCTGGTAAAGAGTGGTATACCATCGCCCGAAATCATGTGTTCTCTTGCTGATGCTATTGTTATGCAGAATCTTTCGGTGCTTACACGCGGAAATACGCTTCGACACCGGGTTCTGCTGCTAGGAGGGCCGAATACATACCTGCCCTTCCTGCAAGAATGCTGGCAAAAGCGGATCCCGCAAACGTGGCAGGATCGAGGATATGATTATCCCCTAGATGTGCCGATTAAGGAATTGATTTTTGTGCCTAACCATTCGCAATATTATGCGGCTTTCGGTGCTGTATTGTACGGCATGCATGAACCTGTTGGCGTTGGCATGTATTCCGGTCTGGAAGGATTGAAGGAATTTATTACCCATGGTCGGACAGCCAAGCTTGGTGAGAAAGCAGGCCCACCCTTAGTTAAGGATGATATTGAACTAGAAGAATTTCGTCTCAGGTATCGGATTCCCCGATTTACACCGGCAACCTTCAGACCGGGTCAGGTGGTAAGAGCAGTGATTGGTCTAGATGGTGGTTCTACTTCTTCCAAAGCTGTTCTAGTCGGTGAGCAAGGAACCATTCTACTAAAGGAATATCAGCTCTCTAAAGGGAATCCACTTGAGGATACGAAGGAAATATTAAAGCGGATCCGGGATAAAGTGATGGAGCAGGGAGCTGTTCTAGAGATCATCGGTTTTGGTGCGACGGGATATGCCGCAGATGTATTAGAAAAGACGTTAAAGGCAGATGTCAATATTGTGGAAACGGTTGCTCATATGATGAGCGCTGTCCATCATTTTAATGATATCGACGTGATCTGTGACATCGGAGGTCAGGACATTAAAGTTCTTTTTCTAAAGAACGGGGATATTCGCAACTTTAAGCTGTCTAACCAATGCTCCGCCGGGAATGGGATGCTGCTGCAGGCGATGGCGGATCAGTTTGGTATCCCGATGGAGGAATACGCAGAGACGGCTTTTATGGCCCGATTAACTCCAAAGTTTTCCTATGGCTGTGCCGTATTTTTGGATGCGGATCGTGTAAATTTTCAGAAGGAGGGTTATTCCAAGGAGGAGTTATTAGCCGGCTTTGCTCTTGTCCTGCCGCAAAACATCTGGCAATATGTGGTACAGATTCCTCGGATGGCAGAGCTTGGCCGGAAATTCATCCTGCAGGGAGGAACCCATTATAATCTTGGTGTTGTGAAGGCTCAGGTGGATTATATCAAATTGCGAGTTCCTGATGCGGAAGTGTACGTGCACCCCCACCCAGGAGAAGCAGGGGCGATTGGCGCCGCAATGGAAACGCTACGCGTGGTCAAGCAACGAAAGTTTTCCACCTTTTTAGGATTAGAGGCTGCCATTGATCTGCGGTATTATTCGCGCAATGACGAATCGACCCGCTGCGATTTTTGCCCTAACCATTGCAAGCGCACCTTCATTGACTCTGAGCAGCCGGATGGCCAAACCGCACGCTATATTTCCGGATTTTCCTGTGAGAAGGGAACGGTTGAGGATCATGCAGCCGTTATCCAATTGATTAAAAAACGCCAGGAGTTGAAAAAAAACTATCCCAATCTGGTGGATTATGAGGCACAGCGGATGTTCCAACACTTCTATGATCCTAAGCCATTGCCCGAACCAGATGTACTGGTGGGTGGCGTAGGGTTGAAGCGAAGTTGGTTTGGGGTTGGTGGAATTCGGAAAGAACCCTGTCACCCATTTAGGCGGTCGTCCAGCGAGGCAATGGAGAGGCGAGGGAAGATTCGCATCGGAATTCCCCGTGTGTTGAACATTTGGTCCACGGCAACCTTTTGGCGAACTTATTTCGAGGCTCTGGGAATGGATCAGCACAACATTGTGTTCAGTGATTATACGAGTGAGGATTTATGGCAGGAGGGCGGCAAATACGGA
>JACMJI010000053.1 GCA_014380705.1 Gorillibacterium sp.
CATCTGCACAAGCTTTGGTTTTTCACCGCGTCCAAACCAGCAATAATGGATAATCCTTGGGATTTGCTCCGTGGTTTCCATTGTGTCAGCTCCTTTTTTTTACCTTTATAAGAACAAATAGTCACTCTTATACTCTAATTGGAGAATATATACATTGTCGTAGAAGCAATAAATGAAATAAAAGACGAGAATCGCCAAGTAAATCAGCTTCTGGTCTTTTTTACGGAATGACTTAACCATCCAGGCAATCATGATCAATTGGTAGAGGGAAAAGTAAATGGTCATTCTAGCGAAAATCCAATTTTGAGTGGCAATGAGCATAAAGATTAGACTAAGCAAGGATAGGTTTACAAAAATATCAATCTGGGGGAACAATTCACGCAATCGTTCACGACCTAAGTAGGCAAAAAGCAGTGGTATGGCTTCAACTCCTACTCGGATCACGTTCGCTCCACCTTCGGCAAATGTGCGATAGTGGCTGTATTGGGTATCCTGTAGTGCATTGAATAGTAGATCCGCAAATTGATTAAAGCCAAAAACCAGCACAACCGCCGTCAGAAGAAGGAGGAATGTCGTTGCTGTCCAAGCTTTCCGCCGAACAAGGAAATAAAGCGGAATAAGAATCAATGCACTCTGATGGATGGTTCCCGCAAGGAGCACGATCAAGAAATATCGTTTCCAGTTGCCCTCAAGCAAGTATTTAGTCCCTGCAAAGACAATTGCTGCTGCCAAATATTGACGGATACCGTTCATCGAGGTAACGAACATGCCCGATGTTAGGAATACGTAGACACTAAGCTCAAACAGTGCTGAATATTTGTACAGGACGAGGAGGATCAATATATTGGTTAGAAATGCCGTGATAAACACCAGCAATTGAGGGTCCTCTGTATAACGATGCAGCACCATCTGCAGGATCCCGAAGCCGATATCCTTATTAGCGAGGACGGAAGTCCAGTTGAAATCGTCGGTAATATAAGCGTGCATATAATAGAAGGTGTCTCCAATGTTGTTGCGCAAGCCTGACACAAGAATCAGGCAAGTGGCTGCTGCAAACAGCAGTAATTTATTTGGCCTTGCCGTCATCTGTCCTAAGGTAGCCGGTACAGCGAAATAACGCGACATTAGCGAAAGGAGAAAAACGATTGCTAGATTAGCCCATAGTATAGTCATTCGTCATTCCCTTCGCCGCAGGTCCCTTGCTAGTCTTTGCCAGGATGTAGACGTACAGCAGAGAGCCCGGAAGAACCGCCAACAAAGTCAGCCCTTTACAGGGCGTCTCCCTGAAGAACCGAACATTTCCGGCGATCAAGCTGCTGGAGACGTAGTGGACAGCATGCCTGAATTTAAATAATGCCCCGGCGAAAGGAAGCTTCATAAGCTCCCGGCGATAGAAGGCAAAGCCCTGTGGATTACGGCGATACTGCTTGAGCATGTTCCGTGAAGAGCCATCCGCCATATATTCCACGGTACATAGTACATCATTAAACAGAAGGAGTTCATATTCCAGATCGAGCTTATAGTATTTGTAAGCCAGACCGACATAATTTTCGCCTGCAAATAATGGATAGGGGAAACGTCGGGTTAACTCACTGCGGTAGACCAGCTTCTTATCACCGGTCACTCCATACTTGCTATGAAGCTCGAACAGGGTCGATTGGGTTACATCCTCCGGCAGCCTTGCTCCAATTACTTTTCCATCTGCATCGGCATCAAGTCCAACGAGTCCACTCACCTGATCATTGCCATGCTTTTCCCAAAAGGAGAGGATCTTCTCGATCGCAGTATCTGGCATGAAATCATCTGAATCGATGCACAGGTTCAACTCTGTATCAATGAGCTGGTAAGCCGTATTGTGTGCGCCATGCATGCCTTGATTAAGTTGATAATGGTAACGGATCTCAATCTTCCGCTCTTCCATCCAGCGTTCCACCAATTCTTTCGTATGGTCCGTAGAACCGTCGTCGATAATTAACCAGACGAAATCGCTGCAGGTTTGACGCTTCAAGCTTTCGTAGCACCGATCTAGGCAATACCTCCGGTTGTAGGTCGGAGTGAATACGGTCAGTTTTTTCATTCTTCGCTCCTCCCACCGAAACGGTGACATAGAAATCTTGTATCTGCTTTGCTGTTTGCTTAATGTCGTAGCCCTTATCTGCAATATCTCCCGCAGAAACGGCTCGCGACCTATCTTCTGTTGCCAGTAGGATAAGTTTTTCCATCCATTTCGCGGAGGTCGATAGCGGCAATGCTTCAACAAAGCCAAGCCCCAAGTCTGCTTCTTGTGGAATCGTATCGGAGATTAGGCTAGGAAGACCAGCCGCTTGAGCTTC
>JACMJI010000054.1 GCA_014380705.1 Gorillibacterium sp.
ACATAATTCATATGCGTTCCTTTATCCGTGCTGAATCGCATTAATCCAAGCGGAATTGTTGCCTTCTGAGTATCCATTAAATAGATTAACGGGTTCAACAAGTCGTTCCAAGTTCCCATGATAATCAAGACAGACATTGTAGCTACGGCAGGCAGAGCTAGAGGCATAGCCAGTCTCAAGAAAATTCGAAATTCACTGCAACCGTCAATCCTTGCGGATTCAATTATTTCCTGGGGCATAGTCAAGAAATATTGTCTCATAAAAAAGACAGAAAAAGCGCTGAATGAGCCGAGCAGAATCAGTGCCCAATGGCTATTGAACAAACCCAATCTTTTGATAATGAAAAACTGTGGGATCAGTAAAACTTGGGCAGGAATCATCATCGTTGCTACATAAATCATGAAGAGGGCGTTTCGTCCAGGGAACCGAAGTTTAGCGAACGAATAACCCGATAAGGAGCTAAATACTAATTGGAATGAAGCGGTCAACAACGTAACTTTTAATGAATTCAATAAATATCGAAAAAAATCAGCTTCGAGAACTTTGGCATAATTGCCCCAAGCAAACACGCTAGGAAACCACTGAATTGGATAACTGTAAACTTCATTTAAATTTTTCAATGACGCCGATACCATCCAGAGGAAAGGAAAAATGACGGTAAGAGACAAAAGGATTAGAAAGAAAAAGATCAAGCCGTTCTTCGTGATCGATTGCCTGCGATAAGATGAAGCTTGTTGCATTCCCATGGTCATATCCCCTTGCAGCCTATAATTAAAAGGTTTCATTAATTTGCTTTTGTTGAATCGTGTATTGCACGATGGCGAAGCAGAATGTGATTATAAACAAGACCCAGCTCAGCGCAGAGGCGTAACCAAAATTATTCAGGGTGAAAGCTGCCCTTATGATTTCAAAAACCATTACACGTGTTGCATCGCCCGGTCCTCCGCCCGTGGAGGCGTAAATCAAGTCCCATACTTGCAACGACCAAATAATAGACATGCTAATAACTAATTGCATAGTAGGTGCCAGCATGGGGAGCGTCACAAATCGAAACTTCTGGTAAGAATTAGCCCCGTCAACCGTGGCTGCCTCGTATAAAGTTGTCGGAATTCCTTGCAGTCCTGCCAAAAATAATATCATAAGGTATCCAAAGATTTTCCAAATACCTAAAATCATGACAGATACTAAAGCCCATTGAGTAGAAGCAAACCATCCTGGCGGATTATCAAATCCTATAGAACGCAAGAAGCTGTTCACTGGACCAAATTCTCTGGAGAATATGGCACCAAAGACTAGTGCTACAGCAACGGGTGACGTAATGTTTGGGAAGAAGAGAATCGTCTTGAACAAGGTCATGGATTTGAGTCCTCGACTGACCAGTATAGCCGAGAATAAGCCAAGAGCGATTGAAATGGGAACGGTACCGATCGTATAAAGCAGATTGTTCTGAATTACTTTCCAAAAAGTGGCCGAATTGATCAGGGATATAAAGTTATCCCATCCGACGAAATGCATATCGGTAAATCCGTTCCATGAGTGGAAGCTTAAATAGAGGGAGAAGGCAACGGGAAACCCGACAAAAATAGCAAACCCTAAAATATTCGGCAAGATGAACAGGTAGCCATAAGTAATTTCTTTACGAAAAGAGTTCATTTTCATTACCTACACATCCACTCGCTCAATTTACAATGAAGAAGGGGTAATCAGTATCACACTAAGTGCCCCAACTTTATTCAACAAATTATTTCACAGCAGCTTTGAAATCAGTGAAAGCTTTCTCAGGTGTTTTTTCACCGAGCATGACTAATTGGGCTTGTTTATCCCATTCTGTTTGACGGGCAGCCACATTATCCAAAGGCAATGCTTCTGGAACCGAACTCATCATTGCCAGAAAATCCTTCAAATGCTCTGGCGTTGAACCTATCAGATTACTATAAATAGATTGAGATTCAGGCGTTGAATAGACGGGAACGAAATTGTGCTCTGCCCAGATTTTAGCTCCTGCTTCACTATTGCACATAAAAAGGATGAATTTGAAAGCTTCGTCTGGATGTTTCGACTTAGCGTATACGATATGACTCGTCGGCATGGACCAAGTGGTTCCAGCTTTGACCCCTTCACTATGTGGCGGAGCAACAACGTCGTAATTCATTTTGACTTTTCCAGCTTTGACATCTGCGTTAACCCCTGACAACATCCAGTCACCTGTAACCATCATGGCGACTTTACCTGACTCAAATTCAGGAACACCCCATGTTTTGGAAATCACGATATCAGCCCAAGGTTTAATTACCTTGTCATCCACCCATAACGATTTCCAGAAGGTTAAGCTTTGAAGCAGCGGATCTTCAAGCGTCAGATTAGATATCCCCTTGCCCTGCTGAACAGCGAGCATAGAAGTACTAACCGTCCATGTATCCTGGAATGTCCCATAGACTTGTTTGGATCTGTCGGTTAACTTGACTGCCATTTCACGGAATTGCTCCCATGTCGTATCATTCGTCGGATAGGTAACATTGGCTTGATCAAACAAGTCCTTGTTATAGAACAGACCCCACCAAGACTTTCTTCCGTGAAGTGCATAAGTTTTCCCATTAATCTTTGATTGTTCGGTTAATTGCTGGGCAGGTCCGAAGTCGACCTTATTCTTCTCGATATAAGGACCTAAATCGAGCGTAATTTCTTTGTTCACCATGTCCATCAGATTAATGTTGTTGCCTTGGTCGATAATGTCAATATCCGCACCACCGGCAATTTGCACCATTAACGGATCGGAACCGTTGGGATCCTTGGCGCCAACCTTATTCAGCTTAATCGTTACATGAGGAAATTTCTCCATGTAAGCTTTCGCCATGTCACTGTTAACAGAACCAGGATCGACATTATCGAATGTCGAATAGTTCAACGTTACAGGCTCGGGTGGAGCTTCTGTTTCCACAGCCATATTACTCGTACTACCGGATGGACTCTCTACAATTTTGTCCGACTTGCTAGCTTCGTTATTACTACCACATGCTGAAAGAATCGAAACGACCATCAGACAAACCAATAACATGGACAACTGCATTTTTCTAATCATTTTCATTCCCCCTCGACTTGTCTTTATTATACTAAGAGGAATACACGCCTCAAACGTTTGCAATTTACATTTTATCGTTCTTTTTGACATCTTTACCGGATCTATACTCATTTGGTGTGATGCCTTCCATTTTTTTGAAAGCTTTGCTGAAGCTTTTGTAATCGTTGTAACCAACCATTTCCGAAACTTCGTAGACTTTATATTGGGATTCTTTAAGAAATTCCTTGGCACATTGCATTCTCATTCGCGTTAAAAACTGCATGAAAGTATCTCCGGTTTCTTCTTTGAATACTCGACTGAAATAGGAAGGGTTGAGATAAACATATTCGCTGATCGATGACAAGGTAATATCTTCCCCATAATGCTCCTTGACATAATCCTTTACCTTCTTTATTATTCTTCGCTGGGAGCCTGTCTTTTCCTGAAGCAGCCCAAATCCAAGCTCGAGTAGATGGCAAAAAGAGTTCTTGAAATCGGTATAGGAATGGAATTCCTCCCACTCAAGAAGACTCTTGTCCTTTACCATTTCATTCAGCCAAGCGGAGAAAGCACTCGTACTCTCCATCTCAGCGATGAGTTGAAGTATTTGAATGAACAGTACTTTGACAATTTCGTTCTGATACGTAGCTTTAGCTTGAATGGCATCAATTTTACGTGAGAGTTGCTGGATAAAGTGGTCATAATGCTCTTCAACCAAACATTCGACCATCTCGGATTTCTCTGATTCTTGGAATCCATATTCATGGAAATACCTATGGTTAGGCATTGATAAGTAAGGAATTGCTGGATCATTTCCCGTTAGCTGGCGTACAAGAAGTTGCAAACCTGCTTCTTCATATCCTTGTGGAGCATTATTTACATCATAAAGAACGGTGCTAATCCCAATATTAATCTGCTGCTTTAGATAAGAATTCACATGTGTAGCGAATTCTTTCATTTTCTTCCGCAAGCCTTCGATGTCTGCAAGATTCATCATGAGAACGGCCAGTGTATCGATATCATCATCAAAAACGAACGTTTCCCCCCCCTTTGAAGTCGCCATCACTTCGCTAAGAATATTGCCTATTGCCATCTTGAGGAGTCCTTTGCTCCACTTTCCCTGATCTTCATGGGAAATCGATATTTGTATGCGTGCTAGGGCGAATCCCATTTTTTCCGAATGAACGTCAGCCAAACCAAGGATTTGGGCTGCTTGACTAGGCGATATTAAGCCCTTTACCCAATTGTTAAGGGTTTGCTCCCTTTTGAGATGATCTGCTTCCTGAAGGACCTTCCTCTCCGAGACATTCCTACTTAATTCTTCATTTAGCCGCCCAAAAGTTTCGGCTAAGGCATGGAGATCAATGGGCTTCACCTGATATTCGAACACTTTATGGCGAATGGCTGTTTTGGCATAAGCAAAATCGTCGAATCCAGACAAGATGACAAAATGTATATTCATCCCTAATGCACGAACGCTTTCAATCATTTCCAACCCATCCATCCCCGGCATCCGAATATCCGTCAGCACGCAATCGGGTTGTTCATTAACGATATAGTGGAGAGCATCCTCTCCGTTATCAAACGAAGCTGTTACACGAAATCCTAGACTTTCCCAATCTATAAAAGTACACAATGCATCCCGAATGGTTTTCTCGTCTTCCACGATAATGACTTTATACATCTTGTTGCTCCTTCTCTCCGGATAAAGGCAGGAACAGAACAAATTCGGTTCCTTTAGTCGGATTGCTGTATACGGTTAAACCGTAAGGTGCTCCATATTGAAGTCGAATACGGCCATGTACATTAAGAATTCCTATACTTGCTATAGTGTCATGCTTAAATTCAGTCGTTTGTCCATTGAATTCTTTTATTCTGAACTCAATTTCCTTTATTCTTTCTTCAGGAATACCTACTCCATCATCTATGATATGAATTTTCATTCCCTGGTCTTCACGAATCAGGCAAATCCTTATCATACCCATACCTTTTTTTTGCTCCAAGCCATGAGTAATGGAATTTTCCACAAGAGGTTGCAGAAGTAGTTTCATCACTTTTTGATTCAACAAAGACTCATCAATATGCCATTCAATACGCAGCTTGTCACCGAATCGCATTTGCTGAATGATCATGTAATTTTCAATGTGGCTTAATTCTTCTTTCACGGTGACGAATTGACTTTCTTGTTTCACGCTGTAACGTAGCATCTCCGACAAGCAACAAATCATTTCGCTGACTTCATTCGTACCTCCACTCATGAACATGGCCTTAAATCGAATCGAATCAAGGGTGTTATAGAGAAAATGTGGGTTTATTTGCATTTGAAGTGCTCTCAGTTCAGCTATTTTCCACTTCAGCATTAACTCGTTCTGCGATATTTGGTACTCATAAACCTCTTCAATAAGACTTTTAATCCGGATTGTCATGGCATTAAAGCTATTCGCCAACTCTACGTACTCGTCCGACCGTGAATGATCAGTTGGGACAGGAACTTCCATGTTCAAATTCTGATGCTCGATTCGTTTAATCTCTCCAAGAAGCATCTCTACAGGCCTGGAGAATTTGGCAGATACCCGATAGGTAATAACCGAATACAGAAGTAGGCATAATCCCAAGTAAATTAAATATAAAGCAATTATTTTCCCGTTTTCCTTATTGTTGTTAGCTATTGGAGGCAATGCAACAACCTTCCAGCCCGTTTCATTGGAAGTCAATTGTAAGTTATTCTGATTGCTCATTGTCTCTGCAAAAGAGTACCGTGCTGAGTCGGTAACGGAGGATTTCGGATCATAAAACAGGCTTCCTTCCGCATCCCCTATGAATACCGTAGAAAGAGATATTGTCAACAAATTGCGAAAGAACAGTTCAAGCCTGTTGGTATTAAATACGACAACAGCGTAGCCTATATTTTCAAAATTACCATTCGTAATTGATTTCATTTCCCTTACTGCTGCATAAACACGATTGTTATAAATATCCGTATACCCGGGAACCCAGTGAATGGCTCCGTCTTCAATATCTCTAAGTTGAGTAATGTCAATTTGGTTTCCCTCGTCCAAGTACCTGTCGTCATATCGACCCAAACTCGAATGAAGCAGGTTCCCATCCTTATTATAAATATTGACATAGGAAACATTAAATTTAATAAAATTCGTTGCATAAATGACTTGTCGGATTTTATCGTTTCGATCCGATTCGGATAGATTGACGGCAAGTAACATTTGTTGCAAGCTAAGACTTGCGAATAATCCGTCCAATACACCGGATTCACCCCGTAGCGTAATATCCATTCTTTTCAGTGATTGGTCTAAAGCATTGGACCATTGATCGTTTTTCATACTACAGAGAATACGATTGTTGGATGAAATCGTTAAATAGGTTAACGCGACCGACGGGATAATGATGATGAGCAGGAAGTAAATCAACACCTTATGTCGGAAAGTTAAAAATCTAAATTTACTTTTTTTCAAAACGAAGTTAGGAAACCGATGAATGGAATCCGGATGCTCTGACCAACTAAACAGGCGAGAAAGCCTTTTCCCAGAACGTGTAATCATGTATGAAAGATAAATGGAGATGAGTGATGTGAAAATTAGGCACAAACCAGTAACCCATAAGGTGGTCACGAGCATGCTTCGCAGGCCATCCGAATATGAGGTGTCAGCAACAAATCTTTCAATACTCCAATCCTGATAATTAAGCGGATGAGTTAACCTTAGTAGCCCCTTATCCGGTTCTTGAAGCTTGACTTTTGAAGACCAGATAGTCTTTCCTTGGCTAAGAATATTTGAGAAACCATCATCTGTTGATTCAAGATGTTCCCGGATAAAGTCATCGTTCACTTGAATGAGAATATATCCAATGGTTTCGTTATCGGTATTCTTGATGGATGAAGCGAGGTACAGGATGTTGCCCCATGTTACATTAAGAAACTTAGCGAAAGCGTCATCAGGAAATTGCGTCGGAGTAAAGAAAATATAATTTTTTCCCGATTTATTCAACTCCATTGAAATTTTGGAATCTGGGATCGTGATTTCTTCCCGGATAAGCCAGTTGGTTGATAACCCATTGATGCCAAACACATATAACTGAGATATCATCCGATCTTGTGAGGGCGCCCATATTCCGGACACGGTTTGATTTAGGCTTGTTAACAAATTTATCTTCTCAAGACCGGATAGCCCCCCCAAAGGAGTACTCAGTACATAGCGTACGTTCTCATTTAAAGCTATTAAGTCTGCCGTATTTCGAGTAGAATCAAACGTCGTTTCGACATCGCCTGCTAAGGCCGCTGTCTGTTCCTCATTGAGGGAACGATGCAGAGTATTCGTGGTCTTAGATAGGATGGAGTAAGTGATCATTCCCATAATAGGCAAAGTAACCAACATTAAAACAAGCGCATAGATTACCAGCCTTGCATGCATGCCTGAAAAACGTTTTAAGATAAATTGACTGAAATTCTGTATCTTACCTGACAACCCGATCACCCGTTCTTATTATATAAAATTATTTAGTCTACCAGCGTCAGCTTGCAAAGACGCTTTATTGCCTTTCTGAAGCTTGCTAATCGTATTGCCAGATTGTTAATGTCTCATAATCCTCGTTCCTTGTATTAGCTTATCATATATTTCTCAGTAGATTAAGAAATTCGTTTAGGGACACAAAATGCAAAGTGATATTAAAATTCAGATTGAAAAGTAATCGAAGTATTTACCAATAAAAAGATAAAAAAATAACCCTCCCGGGTTATTCTGATGCAACTCATGTATTATTCTTATTCACTATAATTTACGTTTGAAATCTCTAATATAAAGAATCATGCTTCAATGACTTGCCAAATATGAGTTAACTCGCCTAGCTTCTAACCTTTTTAACAATATCATTAATTCTCTACAAAGCTTCGTTTAGTTGGGCGACCGAGGTAGCATAGGAGCAGCGAATAAAACCTTCTCCACCTCGTCCAAATACGTTGCCCGGAACAACTGCAACTTTCGATTCACGTACGAGCCGTTCAGCGAATTCCTCAGAGGAAAGTCCGGTTGAGGTGATGCAAGGGAATGCATAGAAAGCACCTTCTGGCTCGTGACAATCAAGACCCATCTCCTGAAAACCCCTGACGACTAGGCGTCTACGTTGGTTGTAGGATTCAACCATCTTTCTTGTCTCTTCTAAACCACCGTTTAGCGCTTCAAGTGCCGCTACTTGACCCATTGCTGGAGCACACATGACCGTATATTGGTGAATTTTTAGCATTGCACTGATTAAATCACGATTGCCACAGACATATCCCATTCTCCAACCCGTCATAGCGAATGCTTTAGAGAAACCACTGACGACAATCGTGCGATCCTTCAT
>JACMJI010000055.1 GCA_014380705.1 Gorillibacterium sp.
AGGAGCGCGTGCCAAGGAGCGTTGGAACACTTACTTGACCAACCTTGTCATTTGGGGAGGGGCAATTTTTCTCTCGTGGGCTATTGGCTGGCAGGCGTTTCTACTTATCCAGGTTCCCATCTTTTTCCTCTCAGCTGCATCTGGAATCTGGCTGTTCTATGTGCAGCATCAGTTTGAAGAATCCTACTATGAAAATGAAGAGAATTGGGATTATGTATTAGCTGCTTTAAAGGGAAGCTCTTTTTATAAATTACCAAAAGTTCTCCATTGGATCACGGGGAATATCGGCTTTCACCACGTGCATCACTTGAGTCCTCGTGTACCTAACTATTATCTTGAAGCCGTTCATAAGAATAGTCCGCTTATTCAGAAGGCGAATTCAATTACCCTACTGGCAAGTCTGCGATCCTTGCGCTTTCGTTTGTGGAACGAGCAAGATAAAAGCTTCATTGGATTTAGAGAAATTAGACATATGCCTGAAATGCTTAAAGGGAAAGTGAAATAATGGATGAAAAAGGATTACTATGAAAAATATACTTGTAACGGGCTATCGTGCTCACGAGCTTGGTATTTATAATGAAAAACACAAAGGCATTGAATACATTCGTAAAGCGATAGCTGCAAGACTGCTTCCTCTTGTTGATGATGGATTGGAGTGGGTGATCACACCTGGTCAATACGGTGTTGACTTATGGGCTTGTGAGGCAGCCTTTGAGCTAAAGAAGCAATATCCTCATCTAAAGGTTTCCATTCTTTCCGCCTACAGTAACCCAGAGGAGAAGTGGAAGGAAGACAAACAGAATTATTATCGCCAAATAAAAGATCGAGTAGACTATTATGGTTCTGTCAGCAAAGAGCCCTACAATGGAGTTTGGCAGCTAAGGGCTAGAGATGATCTGCTATTTAAGAAAACGGATGGTATTCTACTATTTTATGATGAGGAAGCCGGAGAAGCCAGTCCAAAATTCTATAAGGAGCGGGCACTTAAGCTGCAGCAGCAAAAGGGTTATCAAATACTCATGATCCACCCTGAGGATGTGCAAAGCATCGCAGATGAGGAACATCTAGGTGCATATGATTAATTCTGAATCCCTATGAGCTAGGTCTAATATATGGAGGTGGTGCAGGTGAGAAGCCGCCAATTTCAATGTGGAGTTGACAACCAAATTCCCATTTACTGCTGGGAACCAGATTCAGAGTCCCCGATCAGAGGGTTGATTCAATTGGTTCATGGCTCTTGTGAGCATGCGGGAAGGTATGAGCACTTTGCTCATTTTCTTACGGAACAAGGATATGTGGTCTATGCGAATGACCTGCGCGGTCATGGTCGATCCGTAACGGCACTGGAGGACCTTGGTTATTTTGGTGAGCGTGGCGGTTGGAATGCTATGGTTGCTGAATTGTATGAGGTGACCCTCTTGGCCAAGGAAGAGTACCCTAACTTAGGGCTCGTCATGCTGGGACATAGTATGGGTTCCTTCTTAGCTCGACAATATGCCTGTACTTTCGGCGGGGGTCTGAAGGGGCTTGTGTTGAGTGGAACGGCCCATCATCCCCGGGGATTACTCCACATGGGGCATACGCTAGCCAATCTCTCGATCATGAAAAATGGGAGTAAGCATCGGAGCAAACTTTTGTTTAATCTATCTTATGCTTCCTTCAATCGGCGGTTTCATCCGGCACGAACCAAGCTTGACTGGTTAACGAGAGATGAGGAAGTGGTAGACCGTTTCCTTGCCGATAAGTACTGCGGGTTTGTCTTTACAGCCTCAGGCTTCCGCGATATGTTTGAGGGGCTGCTATTTATTACGGATCGAGCATGGATTAACCAAACCCCAAGAACGTTACCCATACTTTTATTATCTGGCACCAACGACCCTGTGGGGGATTATGGTAGAATGGTAAAAAGAGCTTATCACGAATATCGAAATGCTGGGATCCCGAAGGTAAGGATGAAGCTGTACGAAGGCATGCGCCATGAAATTCTCAATGAAATAGGCAAAGAAGACGTGTATCGGGAAATTGCAGATTGGGTAAATCAATGTCTAGGTGAATAAATTAGGAATAAACATAAGGAGTGTGTACCCATGAGTTTTTTCGATAAGCTGAAGAGTGGAGTTACGGATGCGGGTAATAAAGCTAAATTGGCTGTTGAGGTTAATCGACTAAAGCTGCAAAATCACTCCAAGCAAAAGGAAATTGATCAGAATTTTCAAAAGATCGGCAAACAGGTTTTTCTCTCCTTAACAGGCCGGACAGTGGATTTTCAAGAAGAACAGATTAGACCTTTTGTCGATCGGACGCTACAGCTTGAGAAGGAAA